>VFHF01000155.1 GCA_009392095.1 SAR202 cluster bacterium | reverse complement strand
CCGGTGAGAGGGAACTTACCCTTAACCTTGTCGGCGTCGTAGATATCGTCCGACGAGGCTATCTTAGTGGTTTCTTCCATCTGGCCAGCGAGTCTCATCATAAACGCCGATTTTCCGGAAACCGTCAACATCTTGGCCCCAACGGGAACTTCCTATGGGGAGAGTAGACCCGCCTGACTAAGGAAACCCAATCAACGGCTCTACAGCCCGCTGTCCTTGAAAGATTTGGCGCGTTTCACCAGTTCCTCGTTGGTGTGGGCCATCTGCGCGATCTGTTTATCGGTTACCTCGCGTTTCACCTGGCCTGGCGCTCCGGTCATGAAGGAGCGGGCCGGCACCTGGGTCCCGCCCAGCACCACGGTGTTGGCGGCGATCAGGCAGTTCTCGCCCAGGGTGACCTGGTTCAAAACGGTGCAGTTGTTGCCCAGCAACGATCCCCGTCCGACTCGGTCGCAGTGCACGACCACCGAATGGCCGACCGAGACGTGCTCTTCGATGGTCAGGCCGTCCCCATGAATCACCGAACCTTCTTGGATATTCACATAATCGCCGATGACGATCGTTTTTGGGCTATCGCCCCGGATGGTCACTCCGGGCCAGATACTGGCGTACTCACCTATCTCAACGTTGCCGACAACATAGGCAAACTCACTAACCCAGGCGGTGTCGGCCACCTTGGGGGTCACTCCTTCAAGGGTACGAATCAAGTCGATCCTCCAGAAAATCAGGGTATTCGCGGCGCGGTTGCGCCAATCGTAGATTATAGCGGGCGAAACGGGGGTGGTTCGACAGGCCCGATTTCATCGAGACCGTCGACTCCGGTCAGGGCACACCATGAGAGGACATGATCGTCAGTCAGAAGCGGACGTGAATGCAGGGATAGGAAGCGAGCTATTCCCTAGAAGCGCCGAGGGAACGGCGGGCTTCTCGATCCATCTCCCGATCGATTATGGCGCGGCGTTTGTCGTATTGCCGTTTGCCGCGGGCCATACCCAACTCTACCTTGGCTACGTGGTGCTTGATGTAAACACGGAGCGCCACGATGGTCAGGCCTTTCTCGGCTGCGGCGCCCGTCATTTGCTGGATCTCAGCCCGGTGGAGGAGCAGCTTACGGTTCCGCTTGGGGTCATGGTTATTGAGGCTGGCCGGGTCGTATGGGGCTATATAGGCGTTGTGGAGCCACATCTCGCCGCCAGAAGCCCTGGCGTAGGAATCCCGGAGGTCCATCTTCCCGGCTCGGATAGACTTGATCTCAGTGCCGGTCAGCGAGATCCCAGCTTCGTAACGCTCCAGAATCTCGTAGTCGAAATGGGCCTTGCGATTTGATGCTACAGGGCGAAAGTCTTTGACAACGGGCTTTTGCTGCGCCGCTTTTTTATTTGCCGGTGCCGTTGGAGTCGATACCTTTTTCTTTGCCACTGCCTGACACTACCTATCAATACGTTTACTTGATTAGCCGCCTCGGCTCATCTGCTTTTTCAGGATCTCGATTGCCCTGTCCAAATATATGTCGTCATCCTCGTCTCCTTCGATCGGGTCCAACAGCACGTCGGGAGTGATCCCTTCACCTTCAATCAACACACCGTTGGGAGTGAACCAACGGGCGGTGGTGAAGTTGATACCGGAACCATCGTTAAGGGGCCAGAGATTACTGACGCTGCCTTTGCCAAAGGTGGTTGCGCCGATGACCGTCGCCCGTTCGTTGTCGATTATGGCGCCGGTGAACACCTCGCTGGCGCTGGCGCTGAATTCGTTAACCAAGACCACCATGGGAATATCCAGGGCCTTTCCACCAGATTTTACGCCCCAATTCCGCCTGTTGCCCTTGGCATCGATCTGATAAAGCACCAGACCGTCGTCTATGAACTGACTGGTGACATCAACAACGGAGGAGACTAAACCGCCAGGATTGTTGCGCAGGTCCAGCACGATTCCCAATCCTTGTGAGCGCTCGAATCTCTCAAGTGCTTCCTTCAAATCGTCGTGGGTAGTGCCGGTAAATCCTGAAAGGCGGAGGTGTCCTATCCGGCCCACCTGCATCAGCAATTCAACGCTCTTTAGATTAATGATGTCCCGTTCAATCTCGATCAAGACGGGCTCCGCGCTACTCAGATGCCGAATTAGTATCTTTACTTTGGTGCCTTTATCGCCCCGGATAAGCTGGACGACTTCCAGAAGACTGAGGCCTTGAATGCTTACACCATCGACTTCGAGGATCACATCCCCAGGTCTTATTCCCGCCGCCTCGGCAGGTGTGTCGGGCATAGGCGCTAAGATCGTCATCACACCGTCGCGGATACCAACCTCGGCCCCAATGCCGCCGAAGAACCCTCGGATGTCCTCTGTTTCCAGGGAGTATTGTTCGCTGTCTAAGAACCCGGCATAGGGGTCACCCAAGGCGACAAGCATGCCGCGAATGGCGCCATCGCTGATCGCGGCAGGATCAAGTTCGCCGCCGTCAATATGCTCTTGGACCAGCAAGTCCCACACCTCGCTTAGGCGCTGGAATTCGACTGGAAGGTCCTCAATCGCGGTGTCAGGTTCATCGCTACCGCCGAAACAGGCAACGGCCAACAACAAAACGGCCGCCAAGATGGCAACCGAAAAATAACGAAGGGAGAATCGAGTGCTGGCCACAGGTGATCACTCCTGCCGCGGAGCGGAATTCGCCTTCCTATATCGGGTGATTCCAAGCTCCGGGGCATCCACATTGCAGGCTTCGATTGTACCATAGGGCATGCCCGGCTTAGACTCCAGCCACCCTGCCGAAAAAGCTTTTTCGCCAACCCGGGAAGCCACGTTGACACTGATTTCGGCAAGCTGCTAGCATGGCAAAATCCGGGCTAGTCCAGCCTAGAACTGGCTGAACTGCCCACATAACGGAAGGTGAACCTTGCCAGGAATTTCGGCCTATGGCGCTTACGTCCCCAGATACCGGTTAGGTGCAGAAACCGACGGTTGGAACTCGGCCGGACAACGCTCGGTGGCCAACTTCGACGAAGACAGCGTCAGCATGGCGGTGGCGGCAGCCATCGACTGCCTGAACGGGCGGGAGCGGGAAGAGATCGACGGTCTGCTCTTCGCCACCACTACTCCGCCCTACGCCGAGAAACAATGCGCGTCTATCATTGCCACCGCGTTGGACCTGCGCCGGGATATCTTCACCGCCGACATAACCGATGTGTTGCGGGCCGGCACCACAGCCTTGAAGTCGGCATTGGATTCCGTTGCGGCCGGTTCGGCTAAGAATGTTCTGATGGTGGCCAGCGACAACCGGCAGGGACCGCCCAAAAGCGAGGCTGAGAGAAACTCCGGAGACGGGGCCGTCGCTTTCATCATTTCCGAAGATGCGGTGATTGCCGAACAGGCCGGTTCGTACACGATAACCGAGAACATGATGGATACCTGGCGCAGCGCCGGGGACCAGTTCGTCCGCTCCTGGGAAGACCGATTTGCCATTGAAGAAGGCCTGGAACGGATCATAGGAGAGGCGATTTCTGGTTTCATGGAGAAGGAGGGCGTCTCGGTCAAGGACGTAACCAAGCTGGCCTTATATTCCCCCGACGCCCGGCGTCACGGGCAGTTGGCGCGGCACCTTGGCTTCCAACCGGAACAGGTGCAGGACCCGCTATTCGGCCGGATGGGAAACACCGGCGCTGCTTTTCCATTGATGCTGTTGGCTGGCGCTTTGGAAGATGGGTCGCCAGACCAGTTGCTACTCACAGTGGCCTACGGCGACGGCAGCGATGTGCTGGGCTTTCGGACCACTTCAAAGATAGGCGAGCGAGGGCAGGGCTTGGGCGTTTCTGGATTCCTCGACTCGGGCCAGGTGCTGGATAGCTACGAGACCTACGCGAAGTGGCGGAATGTCTGGCTCACCGACTCATCGTCGAGAAGACCAGATCCCCAGTCGCCGTCGGTCACGGCGCTGTGGCGGGAAAGCGACCAGAACATCAAATTCCACGGGGGGGTCTGCAACCAGTGCGGCTACGTGCAATACCCGCCGCAACGGGTCTGCGTGGAGTGCCAGTCCAGAGACGACTCGACACCCATCAGGCTCAGCGACAAACTAGGTACGGTATTCACCTACTCCCTGGATTATCTGGCCGGCACGGTGGACACACCTTTGGCCGTCGTGGTGGTGGACTACGAGCCTGGGGGCCGGGTCCTCTGCATGATGACCGACCGGGAAGTGGGTGAAGTCCAGATCGGAATGCCGGTGCAGATGAGCTTTCGAAAGTTGCGGGTGGTTAACGGGATACACAACTATTACTGGAAAGCTGTTCCTCTGCGGCGGGCCGCTTAGAACTTTGGCGGTATAATTGCGTTTAGGCGACAGTAATTAGGAGAAAATTATGAGCGGGATCAAGGACCGGGTTGCCGTGATCGGAATGGGGTGTAGCAAATTCGGCGAGCGTTGGGACTCCAGTTCTTCGGACCTGATAGTGGAAGCTGCCTACGAGGCCTTTGAAGACGCCGGGATAGAAGGAAAAGACGTCCAGGCTGCCTGGCTTGGCACCGTTGGCTCTTTCCGGACGGGCCAGCCCCTCGCCGCCGCCCTGAAGCTGGACTACATTCCCATCACCCGCGTCGAGAACGCCTGCGCCACTGCCACCGACGCCTTCAGGAACGCCTGCTACGCCGTGGCCGCCGGCATCTATGACATTGTTCTGGCCGTGGGTGTGGAAAAGCTTAAGGACTCAGGTTTCTCCGGCCTGGCCGTGGCCGAGCCGGCCGGCGCCGATGTCAATCCTCCAGTGCCACCGCCATCTCAATTCGCGCTGGCCGCCACTCGGTATTTCCACCAATACGACATACCCTACGAAGACGGGAAGATGACCCTGGCCCAGATCGCGTCGAAGAACCACCACAACGGAACAATGAGCCCCAAGGCCCACTTCCAGCGGGAGGTAACCGCGGAACAGGTAGCCAATGCCCCCATGGTGGCCTGGCCTCTTGGTCTTTTCGACTGTTGCGGCGTCTCCGACGGCGCAGCGGCGGCAATCATCACCACCCCAGAAATCGCCAAGACTTTCCGCGACGACTACATATTAGTGAAAGGGATAGGACTTTCCGTGGGCGCCTACGGCATCATGCGGAACGACTGGGATTTCACCCATTTCCCAGAGTCGGTGCGGGCCAGCCAGGCCGCCTATCAGGAAGCTGGCATCTCCGACCCGCGTCAGGAGATCGACCTGGCTATGGTCCATGACTGCTTCACGATCACCGAGCTGATCATATATGAGGACTTGGGGTTCACTCCCCGGGGCCGGGCCAGCGAGGACGTTGCGGCGGGCACCTTCAGCCTGGAAGGCGAGTTGCCGGTGAACACCGACGGTGGTTTGAAATGCTTTGGCCACCCCATCGGCGCCAGCGGGATACGCATGATCTACGAGGTATACAAGCAGCTACAAGGCAAGGCCGAAGGACGCCAGCTAAAGGATCCCACCCTAGGCCTAACCCACAACCTTGGAGGCCGCCCCGGCTCGTTCACCTGCTCAGTAGCCTTGTTCGGGACGCGCGATTAGCGCCACCTAGCCATACTACTTACCCGCAGATTGTCATTCTGAAGCCGCAGCCGAAGAAGCTCTTTACTATTGTGCGGTGACGCCTCGAAGGACTGCGGAACCTTTCGTCCTCACGGTGACACTGCTGTTTGGGATTTCCAGGCCATGAGTTCGATGAAAAACCAGGGTGGTTCGTATTCACGCCGCGCCTATGGTTTAGTTATTTAGCCTCATGATTAGACATAATCTTAAAATTTGTTTAAAATCTGACCAATAAATCGTTGTGCCGGAGCCTGTTCGGCTGAAATAATCTTAGTGATAGAAAGTGCGCGTGGGAGTGGGCGGAATGTCATCTAGAAATCATCGATTCTCCCCATGGCTAGTCTCGGGGATCCCTTGCTAAAGACCGGCGTAGTGCAGGTCATTGCCAGAGGGACAGACGTGGCCTTTGTCATTGACGAAATTGCCCCCTTCGATGTTGTGGCTAGTGAGCTGCGGGATTATCTCTCCAAGCAGAGTGGCCTGTGGTCCAAGGGCGACATCACCATCAACGTCGGCCAACGCATGTTGGACAGAGACGAACTAGCCCAGATTAAGTCGATCATCGAGGCTAATTCGGGACTTACGGTTACCCGCTTCTGGTGCTCTCCCGAGTCCCTAGGCAGCGGCGACCTTCAGATTGAAGCCAAACCGGCCAAAACACCCGCGCCGCCGAAATCAGCGCCATCCCCAGCCAATCAGCCCGTAGCACCACCGGTTGCACACAATGAAGTTGAGATCCCGGAGCCAGCTTCGGACACCCAAGCGGAGTCTCTGTCT
>VFHF01000154.1 GCA_009392095.1 SAR202 cluster bacterium | reverse complement strand
TGCGGACCCCGAGTTGCTTCGCTGGATCAAAGTGCAGTTGGATCATATCTTCGGCTCGGGGCCTTGGGCCGTAGTCGCGATCATGGGATTCATCATCCTCGCCATCCCCATATTTGTTGGCGCTGTCTACTTGATGCAAGCCAACCGGAGGACAGCCGCCGACACTATAGATTCGGAACCGATACAACAAGACGGTCAGGAGCAAGAACGCGTACCGTAGGCAAGCGAGGTAAAGCCGCCGGACCCATGCCTGGAACGGGCACAAACTAAACTTGCCACGGTCTCGGAAAAATTGTAGACTAACCCTCGCTATAGGTCGCACGAGTTGCGGCGCGAAATGCCCCCTAACTGACCTGCCGAGATTGCCGGCCACGGTCCGGCACAGAGAAAAAGAGGAGACGCACCGAGAAGACTATGTTTGACAAAAAATCCCTTGACGCGATGTTTAGCGAGCTTCGGGACAACTACGAACTAGAGCCTGAATGGGAAGAGATCCAACGGGACGCCCACCTCGGCATCGCTCGGTCCGACGGCGGCGTGGACTTGGGCGACATCGACCCCAGGGTTGCTGAAGTCCTGAAAAAGCATAATCCCAGCTAACCACAACCTGGAACCAATCTGACTTGTCGTGAACAGTCCGGCATGGCGGACTGACCGTTGACACCTTGGATTTCAAAAACCCGGCGTGTTACCAACAGGGACGGACCCTCTGATAAGGGTCCGTTCTTTTTTGTGAAATCGATCATCCGCCGGAAGTAACACGCTTTGCATTTCCGACGCTGTCAGTCCCTCAGATCGATCCCCCTGGAAATACCTGCAGTCTGCCCGAATCTCTCCTACAGGAAATGGCCGATACTATAGAGCCTTCCCTGAGCGAATATGGAGCTAATGTTGAGGCAGAGATCACCGGGTAACCAGTCAGCGAATCCATTAACTAAATCACCGGAATTAGTAAGCCCGTGTTGAACAACGCGGGCTTACTCTTTTACGGACAGGTTCCTCTTTAAGGCAAGCACGAGGCTACAGGAACCTGTTGAACCAGCCCAGAGTTCGAACTAAGTACTCCTCACGCATCTTAGGGTGTCCCATCCTAGGAAACAGGTGGGAGCAGCCTGGAAAACGCACGAACTCCACGTCCTTCCCCAACCGCTTGAGCGCAATGAAATACTCCTCACTCTGACCGATCGGACAGCGGGCGTCGGCATCGCCGTGGAGCAACAGCACTGGTGTGTCCACATTGGCAACATAAGAGATCGGCGAACGTTCCAACATTTTGTCGGTAGCATCGACGATCGAGCCTCCCCACTGTGCTTCACCGAAGCTGATTCCTATATCTGAAGTGCCATACATGCTGTGCAGATTGATGCAGGGCGCCCCCACCACGGCGGCTTTGAACCGGTCCGTGTGGCCAACGATCCAACTGGTCATGTACCCGCCGTAGCTGTAACCGTGGACGCCCAACTTGCCCTCGTCCACATATGGCTGCTGGCATACATGGTCAACCGCGGCCATCAGGTCCCGATAGTCTTCGCCGCCCCAATCGCCCAGCACGGCCATCATAAAGTCCGTGCCATAGGTGCTCGACCCCCTAGGATTCACCGCCAAAACTAAGTATCCCGCAGCGGCTAGGACCTGCTGGGCCGGTACGAAAGCATCGAAAAAGGCCCCGTTGGGTCCGCCATGAATATCCAGCACCAACGGGTAGGTTGATGCAGCGTCGAACTGGGGCGGGAAGAACAACCGGCATTCGATCTCGAACCCGGACTCATCGCCAGGCCTGGCGATGGAAAACTTCTCCATTTCCGCCGCCGGGTGCTCCTTCATATAGGAGCGGTTGTATTCCGATAACTCCTGGCCAGCGCCCGTTGCCAGGTCGATTCGAATGAGGTCGCCGGGGGAATCTGGGCTTGAGGCAGCCACAACAGCTCGACCCGCGTTTCGATCAATTGTCAGCCCGGTGGCCAGGCAAGACCCGCCCCAGACCGTCTCACTTGGCCCGCCCTCCGGAGGCGTAATCATAAGGAATGACTCGCCCTTGCGCTCCCCCAGGTAGAGGATTTGGCCATGGTCTGTCCAATGCAACGTGGCTGGCCGCATGACCGGCGGAAACCCCAGATAGGGTTTGATGGTGTCATCGGTCAGTTTCTGCGGCTCTTTGCCGTCTTCTAGTGCATACAGCCATCCTTGCCAAAGCACCATGCCTTCAGGCGCGTCAGAGCCAACCACAGCCAGTTGCCGCCCGTCTGGAGACCACGTCAGCGCCCCAACACTTAACAGACCTTCGGAGACTAACTTGGGTTCCCCACCTTCCGCCGGCACCGTATACACCTCACTTAGCGCCAGGAAATCACGGTCGTCACGGCGACCTGATATGAAAGCGATCTGCGATCCGTCTGGAGACCACACCGGAGCCGTGTCGTCCCAGTCGCCGTCAGTCAACTGGCGAGTTTCGTCGCTATCCAGGTTTACCACGAACAGATGGAAATGGGCGTCTCCGCGCCAGCCAAGGGTGTCATACCGGTAGCGCACCCGCTGCACCACCGTGACCTGTGGCACCCCCTCGGTCCCAACAGAAGCGTCTGCCTCCTCCGGGTCAACGTCGCCACAAACCGCCAAGCTCTTTCCATCGGGAGACCAGCCGTAATCAATGACGCCTTTGGGCAGATCGGTGACCTTCTTGGGTTCATTGCCTTCCATCCCGATAATCCAGACCTGAGGAGGGCTCCCATCGACCGAGCGCAGGAACGCTGTTCGAAGGCCGTCCGACGAAATTTTGGGCGCCGAGTCTTTGGCTCCTTGGGTAAGTTCTTTCTTCGACCCATTATCCAGGTCCAATACGATGATCTGAGAACGATTGCTCACAGTTTCGGCATCGACCCAGCCTAACGTGTAAGCCAGCGATGACCCGTCCGGAGAGAGGTTTGGATCACTGGTAGTTTTAAGATGATATGCCAAGTCCGGTGTGATTGGTTCAGTCATTTCGCACCATAGGAAAACTAGTCGGGAAACGTGACCGATTCTAGCATAGGGCCAGAACCTGAGCACGCCCAAAAACCAGATATAATGGCCCTGCTTTGGCGGCCTGTAAAGAGATTTAGGAGGATTTCCAATGCAGCGTGATCTGATCGGTTACGGGAAGAACGTCCCGCAGATAGAGTGGCCCGGCGGGGCACGCATAGCCGTGTCCATGGTGGTCAATTACGAAGAGGGGGCGGAATATTCAACCCTGGATGGCGACGCTTACCACGAAACCAACGGCGAAGTCCCGTCACCCGTGCCACCCCAGGACCGTGACCTGAACAACGAGTCTTTCTTTGAGTACGGCAGCCGCGTGGGAGTCTGGCGGCTGTTGGACATGTTCGAACGCCACGGGGTCAGTTCCACGTTCTTCTCCTGCGCCTTGGCCTTGGAACGCAACCCAGAGGTCGCCCGGGAGATCACCGCTCAGGGCCACGAAGTCTGCGGTCACGGATACCGGTGGGAGGAATACCATCTGAAAGACATCGACGCCGAAAGAGAGGCCATCGCCAACACGGTTGAGTCATTGGAACGCACCACCGGCGAGCGCCCGGTTGGCTGGTTCACCCGCTACGGCCCGAGCCTTAATACCAGAGACCTGGTGGTGGATGAGGGGGGATTCATCTATGACAGCGCCGGCTTGAATGACGACCTGCCCTATTATGTGGAAGCGCGGGAAAAACCTTGGCTGGTGATCCCCTACAGTATGGAAACCAACGATGCCCGGTTCTGGCGCGGCGGCCTGGTCAGCATCAACGATTTCTACGAGTACCTGCAAGAGACCTTTGATTGCCTGTATGAAGAAGGGGCAGAACGCCCAAAGATGATGTCGGTAGGATTGCATTGCCGGATAGCCGGCCGCCCTGCCCGTTCACGTGCAGTGGAGCGCTTCCTGAACTACACCAAAGACTTCCCAGGCGTTTGGTTCGCCCGCCGCGATGAGATTGCGCGTTGGTGGCTGGAGCACTACCCGCCGGGCACGCTTCAAACCTGATACGGCCGGAGATGCCACCTCTGCTAGACCGCTGTCGACTTGCGCGCCCGGAAGACGATACCCATAACGCCAGAATCTATGGCGTCCGATTTCTGTGGGGCGTCCCGGCAAATATCGCCGCGCCAAATGATCTCGAAATCTTCGAACCCAGCCTTTGAAAGCTTGCCAGCAAGCTCTGCTTCCAGCAGAGCACTGGCGATTCAACCGGTCCAGAGGTCTATGTTTCTCCTGGCGCCCGCCGGGATCGGTTTATCCACCACAATATCGGCAACTTGGAGGCGGCCCCCGGGTTTCAAAACCCAGTTCAACTCCCTGAAGATATCATCTTTATCCAGTGCTAGATTAATTGCGCCGTTGGATATGACAACGTCGGCCCATCCGTCATCTACCGGCAACTCCTCAAAGATTCCTTGCTTGATGGTGACGTTCTTAAGGCCGGTAGCCGCGACATTTCTTTGGGCTTGGTCGACCATTTCCTGAGTCATATCGACACCTATTATCTCTCCATAGGCGCCGGCCATATTGGCGGCGATGATGCAGTCCAAACCGGCCCCACACCTTGTGTCAACGACCTTTTTGCCAGGCAATATATCCCCAACCTGGACGGGTTACCGGTGCCTGCAAAGGATTCTATGGCCTCTTCCGGCAAGC
>VFHF01000153.1 GCA_009392095.1 SAR202 cluster bacterium | reverse complement strand
TCTAGGTGGTTGATTGCCCGCTCTGCTTCCGATAGCTGGTTATCGCTAACCGCCAAGGTTTCGGCATTCAATCCGCCGATCGTTTGGTAGTCCTTTCGCAACTCGACCTGTTGCTCGGGGCAATGGATTTACCAGAAGCCTCGGTAGAAAACCAGCACCACGTTTTCCCTTCCGGCGTAGGTTTTCAGACACGCTGTGCAATTCAAACCGCTGGGCAGGGTGAACTTATACGCAGCTTCGACAATTACGCTGCCAACCGGCAAATTCTCGCCGGGCGACGCCGGCAACGAATCTTCAGCCGACGAACGGGACCCGGCGCAGACGGTCAACGCCAGCGCGGGAAGGAGAACGAAAAAGATTAGAAATTTCTCGTTGGTGAACTCGGCCATATCGGGCAACATAGCGATCGTCTGCTTTTGAATACGTGTCCAAGGCCGAATCAGATTGAGGGAAGAGATGGCGCAAATGTTGCTGGCTGCAGGCTACTTGACGTCCGGGTGGTAGTCCATGCCGATGTGGCCTTCCTCTTCCAGAACGGCATATTCCTCGGCGCTGCAACCCAACAGTTCTTGATAAACGTACTCGTTGTCCTCGCCCAGCCTCACCGGGCCGCGGCGAATCTTTGATGGCGTCTCGGACATCTTGTAGGGCGCGCCGGGATAGAGATGTGTGCCCGTGTCTTCCTGGTAGGCCTCTTCAAATGCTCCACGTTCATTCAGATGGGGGTCGGCGTAGGCATCTCGCTGGTCCATCACCGGGCCTGCCGCCACACCCTTTTCTTGAAGTAACTTCATCACCTGCTGGGGCTCCAGAGTTCTGGTCCACTGTGAGATTTGCTCGTCGATCTCGTCGTGGCGCTCGTACCGCACGATCGGGTCTCTAAAGCCACTTTCTTGGCTCCATTCGGGATCACCCATGGCCTGGCATAGACCGCGCCAATCATCGTCACCGGCGATGGTGATTGTCACCCACCGGTCCTCGCCCAGGCAGGGATAACAGCCTTGGATCGCGACGGGATGGCGGTTGCCCAATGTCGACTGGTTGCGGCCATTCATGGTGTAGTCCATGAACGCCTCACCCATGAACGGAATCAGGTTCTCGGCTTGAGACAATTCAATCAACTGGCCTTTCCCCGTCCGCCTTCGATGGTGCAAGGCCGACAAAACGGCGAACGCCCCTTGGGTGCCTGAGGCGGCATCCCCCATCAGAACGCTGGTTACGGCGGATGGGTCCATATCCGAGTACCCACGGAGCAGCGTATGGCCGACCACACCCTCGATATGGAACCCAAAAGACCGGTGGTTCTGATAGGGGCCTTCGTTGGCGTAGGCAGGCATCCGGCACATGATGAGTCCTGGATTTGTCTCCCTGATCTCCTCATAAGAGATTCCCAGCTTCTCCATGGTTTCGGTGGGATTGTTCTCTACGATTACGTCCGATATGTCAATCAGGTCCATCAGCGCTTTCTTGCCCTTTGGTTGTAGCAGGTCCACGGTCATGCCCAGCTTGTTGCTGGCGTGGGCGTTGAATAGGGGAATCCGGTTCCACGGCCGCTTGCCCGGGAGGCGGTCTGGGGTGGCGCCGACACTCGTGGGCAGGTTTCTTAGGTCTTCTCCTGTGGGCCGAGGTATTTGGCCCCTAGTCATCGGAATAAATTTCTTGATCGATTCAATCTTGATGACCTCCGCTCCCATTCCGGCTAGGAAGGCGGCGCAATAAGGCCCGGCCCACACGACACCGAACTCCAACACCCGAATTCCTTGTAATGGCAGCTTTGGCACCTAGATCACTCCCATCTGACGCAGGCGAACGATATCCGGGTTTGAATACCCAAGGTCAGCCAAAATTTCATGGTTGTGCTGGCCTAACGTCGGCGCGGGACTAGGCAGTTCCCACGGGGATTCGCTCATGAGGAAAGGCCTGCCCGGCTGCTTCAGAAGCCCGGCAACCGGGTGGTCGATCTGGTCAAACACGCCTCGTTGATTGAAGAACGGCTCGTCGGACAGGTCTTCCATGGTATTCAACGGGCCGCTCAGGACACGTTGCTGTTGCGCCACCGCCCAGGCATGTTGCTTGGACTGGGACAAGATCCAAGGCAGGAATAGCTCCTCAAACTCTTCTTTGAGGTATGGGTCCGTTTGCGCGCCTCGCGTATGCCATTTGGGGTCTTCCAGTTCCTGAGGAGAGCCGAGCATGCGGACCGACCTTGGGAAGTAGACGCGGCTGCCTGCGAGAGCGAAGTAACCGTCCTCGCATGGGTAGATTCCGTTGGGGTAGCTGCTCCCGCCGTAGTGTTCTCGTTTGCTGGTCTCGCCGGTGTATTGGTAGGCAATCAACGCCGTCATTCGCCGGTCGATGGACCCAACCTGAGTCTCCATCAGGGAGACATCTACATGCTGGCCCAGGGCCTGGCCGTCTGCGGGATCCTGCGCCAGAAACAGGGCGCCCAATGTAGCCACAGAGGCTGTGGCCCCTGCCTGGTACAGGATCACGTTCTGGCCCAGCTTGATGGGTTCCCGGTCGGCCAGCCCAGTCCCAAACATCTCTCCGCCCATACCGTAGAAGACGATGTCGGCCCCCCGGTATCCAAGGTAGGGGCCCGTCTGGCCGAAATTAGAGATCGAAGTCATTACGAGATTGGGGTTCGTGGTCTTTAAAGACTGGTAGTCGAGCCCGAAAGACTCCATCGTTCCAGGGCGGAAGCTCTCCACAACAATGTCGGCGTCTGCTGCTAGTTGGAGGGCGATATTTCTGCCTGCGGCGGAGGCCAAGTCCAAGGTCAGGCTGCGTTTGGAAGTGTTCAGATGCAGGAACAGGCCGCTCTTTTCGGCGTGGGGTGTGTCGCCGGGATAGGGACCTGAGCGCCGGGCCACGTCACCCACACCGGGCCGCTCCACCTTGGTCACATCGGCCCCCTGGTCGGCCATCACCTTAGTGCAGTACGGACCGGCCACGTGTTGGGTGAAGTCCAGGACTTTGATTCCGGAGAGTGCCCTGTCTGCCATCACAGGCCCCCGAAGCCGCTTGTGGAATAGCCGATCGCCCCGATTATCATGCCAAGCACCGGACCGGCCGTCCGCCGTTCAGAGACACCATGTCCGCGACCATCGACGCCAGGTCCAAGACCGTGCCTGCCGACTCCCAGCGAAGTTCGGAGTAGGCGCGGTGGAGGTTGCCGGCGATTCGCTCCGAGTCGTGCCACTCACTGAACCGGCCCAGGTCGGCCTGCCTTGATGCTTCCAGAGGTGACAGCCCGGCTTCAAAGGCCTGGCGGGCGGTCTCTTGGATAAATGTAAGGTAGGCCTCAACGTCGTCCATCACCTCCGGCCCGCAAACAGAGCCGTGTCCCGGCACGATAGTTTCCGCGCCTAGGTCCCGCAGCCGTTTCAATGCTTGGAGTGACCCGGAAACAGAGCCCATGGCCACGAAAGGGGTCCCTTGATTGAATAACAGGTCTCCAGCGAAGAGCAGCTTGCGGTCGGGCAGCCAGGCGACGATGTCATTTGTGGTATGGGCTGGCCCCATGAAGATCAGCTCGATCTTCATGTCGCCGGAATAAAGGTCCATCCGGTCGTTGAAAGTTACGAAAGGCGGGGCCAGTTCCAGGTCGCCCCAGTCCACGTTGGGGAACAGCGGGTGCAGGGCTTGCAACCCTGTCTCGATGACAGTTTGCCGGCATAGCTCGTGGCCAATGATGGCCGCTTCCGAAACCAGGTAATTGCCGTGGGTGTGGTCGCCGTGGTGGTGAGTGTTTATCAGGGTCTTCATGGGGAGCGAGGACACCCGGCGGACGGCCTCCAGATAGGCCTTGGTACGCGCCTCGGTGAAACAAGTGTCGATCAGGATCAGACCATCCAAGGCCTTGATGAAGCCAGTGTTGTTTAGCCCCCAGCTCCCATCGAGCTGGACGTAGGCGTAGATATCCGGGCTGACTTCCTCCAACGTGGGCGGTGGCAATTGTGACGCGTGCTGGTCGCGAACGGTGGTCATGTGGTCGTCCTTAAAACCAGGTAACCCGATAAGCGTGAACGTGGAACAAATATAGGGGCAGGCAACCTGGCGGTCAACCGGCTGCCGGATTCCCTTTAATCGGTTCCAGTCCGCAGCTATAATTGCCTGATTCGATACTAGGCATCCCAGGAGAAAGCCTCCATGCGCACCACCGCCCCTTATGGATCATGGAAGTCGCCCATCACCACCGGCCTGATCGTGTCCGGGTCCATTGGGCTGGGTCAGGTTGCCCTCGACGGCGAGGACATATATTGGGTGGAGATGCGCCCATCGGAGGGCGGCCGCATGGTGCTGGTCAAGCATGACCCGGAAGGCGAGATTGTTGACGTGACGCCGGAGCCCTACAGCGTGCGGACCAGAGTTCACGAATACGGAGGCGGGGCGTTCTTGGTCCATGAGGAAGTGGTCTACTTCTCCAACTACTCTGACCAGCGGATTTACCGGCAAGAGAACGGCGGAGAGCCTCAGGCCATCACCCCGGATGTCGAGATGCGCTACGCCGACGGCTGCTTTGACCCGGCCCGCAACCGCATCATCTGCGTCCGGGAGGACCACACCGGAGAGGGAGAGCCGGTCAACTGCATCGTCGCTGTCGATGCACTGGGGAAGACCGAACAACAGGTCTTATCCAAAGGCTCTGATTTTTGCTCCAACCCCCGCATCAGCCCGGACGGCGCTAAGCTAGCATGGTTGACGTGGGACCACCCCAACATGCCCTGGGACGGCACCTTCCTTCTGGTTGCATCATTTAATGATCAAGGTTTACTGGGCGAATCTCAGGTAGTGGCCGGAGGCCGGACCGAGTCCATCTTTCAGCCTGAATGGTCGCCGGATAACGTGCTCCATTACGTCTCCGACCGCAGCGGCTGGTGGAATTTGTGGCGCCATGAAAATGGCCCGGACCGGCAGTTGGCCAAAAGGAGCGCCGAGTTCGGCAAGCCCCAATGGGTCTTTGGCTCCGGCACCTATTCCTTTGCCTCCGCCGAACTGATCGCTTGCAGCTACGTTGAAAATGGTGAGTGGAAGGTCTCAATGCTGCATATCGAGTCGGGGATGCTGCTGGCGATAGATACCCCGTTCTCGGAGTTGGGCCGGGGTGACTTGAAAGCTGGCGACGGCAAGATAGTGTTCGTAGCCGGAGCGCCTTCGTTGCCAATGTCCATGGTGCTTTTCGACCTGGCCAGTAGCCGGTGGCATGAACTCAGAAAATCCCACAATCTAGAGATCGACGAAGGCTATCTCTCGGCGTCCAGGTCTGTGGAGTTCCCGACCGACGATGGCAAGACTGCCCATGCCTTTTATTACCCGCCCCGCAATCGGGATTTTCAGGCGCCGGCAGGAGAGAAACCGCCACTGCTGGTCAAGAGTCATGGCGGCCCCACCGGATCCGCTTCTACCGCCCTGGACCTGGGGGTCCAATTCTGGACCAGCCGGGGCATCGGCGTGTTGGACGTGAATTACGGCGGCAGCACCGGCTACGGACGCGAATACCGGGAACGTCTGAACGGAACATGGGGGATCGTGGACGTCGACGATTGTTGCAACGCGGCCTTGCATCTGGTCTCCCAGGGAGAAGCCGACGGTGACCGCTTGGCCATCGATGGCGGCAGCGCCGGCGGCTACACAACTCTGGCGGCCCTGACGTTCAAAGAGGTATTCAACGCCGGCGCCAGCCACTATGGCGTCAGTGACCTGGAAGCCCTGGCCAAGGAGACCCATAAGTTTGAGGCCCGTTACCTGGATGGGTTGGTTGGTTTATACCCCGAGGAATCAGCCCTGTACAAAGAACGCTCTCCGATCCACCATACCGACCGCCTGTCCTGCCCCCTGATCTTGTTCCAGGGACTGGAGGACCAGATCGTGCCGCCGTCCCAAGCGGAGATGATGTTCGACGCCGTCCGCGCCAAGGGCATTCCCACGGCCTACATTCCGTTCCAGGGCGAGCAACATGGGTTCCGGCGGGCCGAGAATATAAAAAGGGCCCTTGAGGCCGAGTTGTATTTTTACTCCAAGGTGTTCGGCTTC
>VFHF01000152.1 GCA_009392095.1 SAR202 cluster bacterium | reverse complement strand
TTGCACCGGTCTGGTTGGTGAAGAATGTCTTCGACACTACCCCATAGACCCTAGGCTGGTCCATAGAGAGCTCAATTCGGCTAGCGTGATCGCCCCTTCTGGGGAGGTCGTCAGATTTGAAACCCCGTATCCTGTCGCCCGGGTGGTCGACCGGGTGGCCTACGTGGCTTCATTCGCCGATAGAGCCCGGGAGGCCGGCGCCGAATACCTGCTAGGCCACCGTGTATTGAGCCTGGAACAGCAGAAAGACCGGGTCTCAGTGTCAACCGAAGACGGGACCAAAGAAGCCAGAGCATTGGTTTTGGCGGTTGGTTTTGGCTCCCAATTGAACCGTCAGTTGGGACTTGGAGAGCCATCGGATTATGTAGTTGGCGTCCAAGCCCTGGTTAAGACAGAAGGTGTTGACGAAGTTGAGGTCTATCTCGGACGTGATATCGCCCCTGGGTTCTTTGCCTGGCTCGTTCCAACACAGCCCGGATACGCCCTGGCCGGTCTGCTGGTGCGTAAGAATGCTCCGGAACGGTTCGCCCGGTTTGTATCCTCCAGGCAGGCGGAGGGGAAGATCACGGAATCGATGGACAAACCGGCCTGTTGGGGCATCCCACTACGGCCGCCGCGCAAGACATATTCAGACAGATTATTGGTAGTTGGTGACGCCGCAGGACAGGTCAAACCGACTACCGGCGGCGGAATCTTTTATTCCCTTCTTGCCAGCGAGGTCGCCTCAGGCGCGTTGAATCTGGCCTTGAATGAAGATAATCTGTCCGCCAACCGCCTGGGCGCCTACCAGAAAAAATGGAAAAGCCTGCTCTCCGATGAACTGGAAGTGGGTTATTCCGCTCGCCGGGTATTTGAGTACCTGGGTGATAGCCATATTAGCTCGCTTATCCACCAGGCCAGCAGGAACGGCTTAATCGCTGAACTGGGCGACTCTCCAGATGTGTCATTCGACTGGCATAGTTCAATGATTCGGAAAATCATGGACCATCCAACTTTGGGCAGAGTGCTTAGGTTGGTGAACCCTCTATTAGCGCGGATGGCCAAGACGCCGGAGGCGGTGGAGGTTTTCTCTGCTGATGCTACCCTGGAACCCACTCTGGACGAGTCTTTGGCCGAATCAGGCACCCCGGTTTAGGAACTCTCTAGTCTCCATCATTTAATCGGCTTCAAACAAGACGGTGGATCTTATGACCCAGCGGCTCCGGTTGGCTCGTCTCTCTCTGGTTTTTGTCTTCTTGGGCATGTTGATAACCGGCATGTTGGGGCCGGTTATCGCCCGCGCCCAGGAGCCGGACTTCCCGCACGCCTTGGTAATTACGGTCGATGGAATCATCAACAACGTCAAAGAAGGCTTCATCGCTCGGGCTATCGACAAGGCCGAAGAGAATGGTGCGGCGCTCCTGATCATTCAACTGGACACACCCGGTGGACTGCTCAGTTCGACTCGCGAGATAGTTGAACTGCTCTTGGAGTCTCCGGTGCCGATCGCGGTCTTCGTTTCACCAAGGGGAGCCAGGGCCGGCTCGGCAGGGACGTTCATCACGGCGGCGGGTAACTTCGCGGTGATGGCGCCGGGCACCAACATCGGCGCCGCATCTCCCATATCGGCAACCGGCGAAGACTTGGACGATACTCTGGCCAGCAAGGTCGAGAACGATGCCGCCGCCCTGATCAGGAGTATCGCCCAGACGCGGGGCCGCAACCAAGACAAGCTGGAGGAGACGGTCTGGACAGCGGCCTCCTATTCCGCCCAGGAAGCCTTGTCCGACAACGTGGTGGACCTGATAGCAGATGACTTGGAAGACTTGCTGGCCAAATTAGACGGGCTGATCGCTGAGACTTCGATAGGCACGGTCGTGCTTGAAACAAAGGGTCTGGAGCTTTTCCAACTAGAGAAGAACATCTTAGAGCACTTCTTGGAGTTCATCTCTGACCCCAACGTGTCATTCATACTGCTGACCGTGGGTGGCTTGGGGATCGTGGTTGAATTGTTCAATCCTGGCTTGATCGCTCCTGGGGTAGTTGGCGTGATCTGTCTGCTGCTGACGTTCCTAGCGCTGGGCAACCTGCCGGTCAACTGGGCCGGGGTTGTGTTCGTTATCTTGGCAATGGTGTTGACCGTGCTGGAAGTGGTGGTGGCGGGATTCGGCATCTTGGGCGTGGGAGCCATCGTTAGTCTCATCGTCGGTGGCTTGATCCTGTTCACCCAGTTCGGAGACGTATCTCCAACCATGCCGTCAATAGAAGTCAGCAGATGGGTTATATCCGGCACTGGCGGCGTGGTGAGCCTGGCTTTGGTGTATATCGTTGGAACAGCCTATCAGTCGCGTAGGCAAGGGCCGCCTGAAAAGACGTCTGCCTTGGCCGGTATGCAGGGCATGGTTACCGGCGAACTAGCGCCCAGAGGTATAGTTCTTGTGGGCAACGAAACCTGGACAGCGATTAGCGAAGATGATAGCGCGATTTCGATTGGCGAACCGGTTGAAGTTAGAAGCGTGGAAGGTTTGATTCTGACGGTTTTTCGCCAAAGTGATCCAGAAAAACGAGACAACTCGTAATATGTCCAGGTCCTTAACAACGCCGTCCATCGCTAGGCAAATAGGGAGGAGAACATGGCATTCGGTCTGATACTTGTTCAGCAATACCAAAGATTGGTCGTGCAAAAGTTTGGCACCTTCGTTGGCACTCGCCGTTCCGGCCTGCATTTCCTTGTGCCGATCGTCTATCACGGGACCAAGGTTGACCTGAGAGAAAGGGTGACCCGGGTCCCTACCCAGAAATATATCACCGCCGACAACGTGGTAGTCGATATGGACTTTGTCATCTACTACAGGGTGATGGAGGAATATGCCGAGCGTGCGGTCCTGGAGGTACAGAACTTCGAGTTGGCCGTGGTCAACCTGGCCTTCGCTACATTGAGGGCAGTGATTGGCGGGACAACGCTATCTGAGGCCCTGGCGGAAAGAGAGCGCATAAGGGATGCCCTCCAGGTCCGGATGGATGAAGTCACCGAACGATGGGGAGTTAAGATCTCCCAGGTAGAGATCAATGAGATCGACCCGCCTCCCGGCGTGAAGGCGGCCATGGAGCGGGAAAAATCAGCGGAAGCCATCAAGACCGCGGAAATCACCGAGTCTGAGGGCGCCCGGCAGTCTCAGATCAACGTTGCTGAAGGCGAGAAGCAAGCGTCGATCCTATCGGCTGAGGGCCAGCGCCAATCCGAGATTCTCAAGGCTGAGGGCGAGCAGCAAGCTGCAGTGCTCAGAGCTTCGGGATTCAGTGAAGCTCTAGAACGCATAAATAGTGTTGCGAGTACCGCGGACGGGCGCACCATGAGCCTTCAGTATTTCGAGACGTTGAAGTCTCTAGGCGAGAGTCCGTCCACCAAATGGATCTTCCCCATGGAATTCACTTCCATGCTGGGCAATTTCCTGGGTATGAGTGGCAACCAGGGAAACGGAGATAGTAGCTCTAAATAGCGCCGATTCCTTGGCTCAGCCGTCACTCAGGCATGAATAACGCCCAACCTTCCATCCAAGGAAGGTTGGGCTTATTAGTTGGCCCTATTTGAAGGAATTCACCCCGTTTAGTTCGGGAGCTTGGGCAAAACTAGGATGCCCTCCTCCGGGTCGCCCAGAACATCGGTGTTTGACTGGGCATGTAATTGTCCGGTGTAGGCGTTGATGATCGCATCGCAGCTATTCCGGTCCAGGTCGTCAGCGTGTTTCTCCATGCCTGACACCAGGGGCGTCAGATGGCCAATCGTGTAACTAACGCTGGCGGCGCTATTCTTGGGTGGCACCTTGTCGCCGAAGAGCAGCATCTTGGTAGCGTGAGGATACACTTCAATCACGTTATAGCCGGCGCCCCGGAGATTCTGACTAAGAAGTATCCCCCGGTAGATCAATTCTCTGATGATTGACCCTTTGTTGGTGTAGAAACAACTGATCCCCATCTTGGCCAGCTCCAGCTCCAACAGCCGGCCTTTCCTGTCGGGGACAGAGAAACGGCAATCGCAGGACTGGTCCAAGCAGCAAAAGCCTGATGGCAGGTTCAACGGCGCTCCGATGGCCACCAGATCCGGCCTGAGATCGTCAACCAGCTTCATCAGTTCGATGTCTTCATAGAAGCTGGCGAGCTCTGTAAGGTGCGAATGGGAATCCAATATCGCTACGGAAGAGGGTTTTTTACGAGAGGCCCTCAAATCAACGCCTAGCACTGACATTTCGAATCTCCACGTCCGAGAATCGGATATATTTGTCTCCCCGGCCCAAAAACAGAGACGGGTTCACCCAAGGATGGTCCAGTGGAGTTGCCCGGCTACACCGGCGTATGAATAGGGCCCGAAATCGGGGGATACGCCTATGGTGCGTTAAGCCAGTCTGCCGAAAAAAGAGAAGATTCCAGGTACTCTAACGCGGCTGAGTACGGATCGGTCTCTTTCGCCGCTACTTTCTCTAAAGTGGCATTTAGGTCTGGGTCGTTTTCAACCTTATTTCGAAGGCGCTGCGCCAACACCTCTTCCACCGCCTCAATGAATTCCCGCTTGCGCTGCCTTCCCCGGCGCTCTTCAAGGTCGCCGCTATCGGTCTGATCTTGCCGGTGGTCCTGTATCTTCCCCCAAAGATCTTCGATGCCCTGCCCGGTATGTGCTGTTGTCAGCATCACCGGCGGGCTCCACCTGGGACTGACTAGTGCCATGTGGAGCATTCCCGTGATGGCCGCTGCCATCTGGTCCGACCCTTCCCGGTCCGCTTTGTTTACCAAGAAAATGTCGGCAATCTCCATCACTCCGGCTTTCAGAGTCTGAATCGCGTCTCCCGACTCTGGGTTCAACGCTACTAAGACGGTGTCCGCCACACTGATGATGCCTAGCTCGGTCTGCCCTACGCCAACGGTCTCGACCATTATCAGGTCGGTACCGGCGGCATCGAGCGCCCTGACCATGCTTTTGACGATTCTAGGCAGTCCGCCCGTCTGGCCCCGAGTGGCCACACTGCGGATGAAAACTCCGGAGTCCAGATAGTGGCGTTGCATCCTGATGCGGTCGCCTAATATGGCGCCGCCACTAAATGGGCTAGTGGGATCAACGGCTATGATACCTACCGTTTGGCCTGTCGACCGCACTAACTGGGTCAGTTGGTCCACAATGGTGCTTTTCCCTGCGCCAGGAGGACCGGTGATTCCCACTGTGTAAGCCCTTCCCGTATGCCCATCAACCGCCCTCATCGCCACTGCGGCTGCTGGGTCTCCCCGTTCTAATAAGGTGATTAACCTTGATAGGGCCCTTTGTTCGCCAGCCAATAGTCTTTCGGCAATCTCGGACATTGGTTAGGCGCTCCGCCGGGCCGAGCTAGGGGACAGGAAATTCACTGTTTGACCTGCTCGGAATCTAGCACCGGCTAGGCACAGCGTCAAGGCTGAGTTCGGGATAATGGAAGATGATGAATATCGCATCTCTCGGATGGTGTCGAGCTCCTACTTATTGGTGCTATTTGGCTTGTTCGTTGGAGTGAATCAATCGACTTTCTGGGCCTTGGCTGCGAATCATTATGTAAAGTATGTGTTTGTGGGCTATTTCGGGCGGTATGGCCCACCGGAATTCAAGTCAAATTTTCATAGGATGAATGATGGGATCAAAGATGTAACCTCAAATCAACCGGGCAAAATTCATGGAAAATCGGGAAAGAGGGCGCAGAAAAACAACAGGGAAAGCTTAAATCAACGGAATCAACACCGGCCTAATGATGGAATTTCTGCTGGTTCTCGAACCCTACAGCGTCGGCGGCCAACAGAAGGTCGGGGCGGTTGCCCCACCGTTTTAGGAATCGGCCAAAGTTCTTCCGGCTCAATTCATCGCGCTGATTGTCGTCCAATTCCGTCCACTGTCGGTGTTCGTGCCGGACCAGAGGCAGGCTGGAGTCTGCCACCACACGAAAACCTTTGTCCTTGAACTGGAAGCAGTAATCAATGTCCAGGTTCCGGTAGAAACGGAAACATTCACGCATCAGTCCGACGTTGTTGACCTCTTCCCTGCGAAAGGCCATGCAATAGGCCTGCATCGCATCGGCATCGCCGCTATCAACTTCTTCGTGGAAATGCTGCATGTCGGGGGTGCTGAGTCCCCATGGCCCAAAGATCCCTACTGCAGGGTCATTCAAATGCTCAGCTACCGTATCCAGGATGTTTCCGGTGATCTCCGCTGAGCCGTCCAAGACGATTATGTTGCGCCCACGGGCCTGCATCAACCCGATATTCTTGCTGGCGGCATCCCCGAGGACGTGATCGCAGTGGACTACCCTGAGCTCCGGATAATGTCCCAACATCTCCTCGAGTAGCTCTCCGGTGCCATCGGTGGAGCCGTTGTCAATCACGATGGCTTCAACGGAGTGGTCGCCAGTGTATCTGAGCATCCCTTCGATACAGCGTTTTACGTCGCTGGGATACCCGTACGCGTTCAGAATGAAGGTGAAGTCCAGTTCGGCCGGTTGGTCAAGGTAAGATTCGACTTCCCGTGAAGACGACACGGAGGGCCACTTTTCTTGCCGGAGTTCCAGGGATGTCTTGGGACGAACCCTGGTGCCGCCGACAGCGTCCTCAATCAAGTATCCTTCCGAGGCCAACTGCCCTCTCAACGAGTCGGCTGTTGCGTAATCGGACTGTTCCCGGTGTCCGCCTCGAATCTTGAGCGTGGTGGTGATATTTTCGGCCACGGTGTTCTCGGTTGGAGCTTTGCCTAGGTCCAAGCCGAACATCTCGTCGAATTCCAGTAACAGACCCATCTTGGCGCGGCCCGGCAGTTGGGACCGGACCATTTCCCAGGTCAAGGCCAAGGCGCCCGGAAGGTCAAGATCTGATTCTATGGCTTCCCAGAACCGACGCCGGTATTCCGCGACCTCAGAAGTGTGGCCGCTCACCTCCGGCTCCTGGCTCCAACGCCAGACCCGCTGCCGAAGTCCAGTAAGGGCCTTTTCCGCCGCCTTCAGCGACGTGAAGGTGAAGTTCATTCGGTGGCGGTACAGGATGGTCATACACAGGTAGCGGAAGGATAACGGTGAGAACCCCCGCTCGATCAGCTCCTCGATAAGGAAAACGTTTCCGGCTGACTTGGCCATCTTGGCGCCGTCGGCCAGTAGGTGTTGGGCGTGGATCCAGTAGTTCACGTGCTGGTGGCCGAAGGCGGCCTCGCTCTGAGCAATCTCATCTTCATGGTGGGGGAATACGTTATCGACGCCACCGGTGTGGATATCGAAATGCTCTCCCAGGTACTTGGAGGCCATGGCCGAGCACTCTATGTGCCAACCAGGGAATCCGGCGCCCCACGGGCTGTCCCATTTCACGTCCCGGCCCGGCTCTGCGGCCTTCCAGAGGGTGAAATCCCTGGGGTCTCTCTTCAGTGGATCGACTTCGGAACGGACGCCTTCCAAGAGGTCGCCGCCAAAGTTGTTGGAGAGTTTGCCATACCCTTCGAAAGAAGGAACATCAAAATATAGGTTCCCGCCCCTCTCGTAGGCATGGCCATTGGCCAGCAATCTCTCATTGATGGCAATCATCTCTGGGATGTGTTCGCTGGCCCACGGGAACACGGTTGCTTCCATGATGTTCAAGCGGGCTTCGTCCCGGTAGAACCGGCCGGCGTAAACGTCGGCAATCTCCTGGATCGTTTTGCCTTCGGCCAGAGCGGCCATGATCATCTTATCGCCGCCGGTCTCGGCCAGTTCCTGGCGCATGTGACCAACGTCGGTGATGTTCTTGATGTGGGTTACCTGCATGCCGCTGTGAATCAGCGAGCGGCGCACCCAGTCGGCCATAAGGTAAGTGCGTAGGTTACCGATATGGGCGTCGCGGTACACGGTGGGACCGCAGGTGTACATTTGGATGACCCCTGGCGTGGTTGGCTGAATCTCTTCAATCCGTTTGGCCAGGGTGTTGTAGATGCGGAGCAATCGGACCTCTTCTACCTGAGGCTACGCCGACAGGCGTTGCGCCAGTTTAGCACGTTCCAATGGTGTCTGCCATACGGATTCATGACAGCACGGCGCGGTCTTTGTTGAAGCGATCAGAAATAGGCCAGTTCTGTCTGGAGGCCTCGGCCCGCTCTATGCCTACAAAGTCACTAAGTTTTAGCCATTCGGGGAATCCACCTATTTGGGGGTTAGGCCGTCCAATTCGATCAGACCTTGATTTCAATCTCCTCACCGGCCGTGAGTGTGAAGATATCTTCCAAGCAGAAATCCCTACGCTCGGTGCTGGACTACTGCCCCAGAAAGTTTCATGGCCTGGATCTGCTCCCCGGTGTAGCCAGCCTCAACGAGAATCTCATCGGTCTCCGCTCCCAATAAAGGAGTGGGCCTGCCGACCCGCATGGGGGTCTCGGAGAGTTTGGCCACGCTGCCTAGGTGGTCGGCTTGGCCGACACCCGGGTGATCCCGGCCTACGATCAGGCCGGCTTTGCGGATATCGGCGTCGTCCCGAAAATCGGCCACCATACGGTTGGCGATCACGCTGACCCCGGTGGGGTTGACCAGCTTCTCCCACTCCGCTCGCGGCTTGCCAGCCAGGATCTTCACCAGCGATTGAGTTAAGGCATCATCGCTCCCTTCGTCTAACCCGGTGAACTCCGAAAGCTTCACCAAGTTCGCCCACGCCTCGTCGCTGGGACAGTGTAAGTACATCCAACCATCGGCGGCCTCGTAGAGGCGTGACTTGGCAGAGAAACCGCGCACGTCCAGGCCTTCAGGTTCGTCCCGTTGGTAGCCTTCATAGTCAAGGAAGAAGGGTGATTGCAGCAACCCGGCGGTCAATGCCAGGCCACTATTCACCGTTTGGCCCTCGCCCGTTCGATTACGTTCGTGAACGGCTAGGGCCACTGCATAGGCGCCCATAAGGCCGGTGCCGTAGTCATTCATGGGGTAGGGTAGAATCTTCGGGGCCGCGTCCCGGCCGCCCCGCCGCACCTGGATGCCGCTGGTGGCCTGGGCCAATTGCTCCCAACCGGGCCGCTCGGCCCAAGGGCCGTCATAGCCGAAGGCATTCAGCGACGCGTGGATGATGTCAGGTTTGCGCTTCTTCATCTCTTCATAGCTGATTCCCAACCGGGCGAGGCTGGAGGCGCGGTTGTTCTCCACTACCACATCAGCGGTTTCCAGAAGCTTGTAAAAGACTTCCAGCCCCTCAGGGGTTTTCAGATTTATATTGATGCTGCGCTTGCCCCGATTAACATCGGTGTTGCCGGCAATGTCGTAAGGGCGAGATGGGTCGTCGATCTTGATGACCTCCGCGCCGAACTCGCCAAGAGTACGTCCGCAGGTGGGTCCGGCCAGAACGATACACAGGTCCAGCACCCGGATACCTTCCAGGGCGCCCATAATGTCTTCTGCGCCTTCTGGGAACGTCACGGGGCGTCCCGGACCTTCATCGATTTGCGCAACCCCAGCTAGAATCTCCACAGTGTGCTCGCCTAAAGTAGGAGCGCGGCCCTGGATGGCGCCGGGCGTTCCGCGCAGGCGCACCTGGACTCCGGGTTGTTTCATAGTGCCGTGTTCTGAGTCGTCGACCTCGACAACCATCTTGCCAGCGATAGCATGCTCATGGACCAGCCACTCCTCGATGGTCTTGCATACCGTGCCAACGCCCCTGGCCGCGGCGATGTCGTCTTCCCATTGGAAGGCGCTACGTTCCATGAACATCTTCTCGAACCGGTCCTTCCACATGGCGATGGTCTCCGGAGAAACGTCTGCACCGTAGAGGTCTTCGAGGTCTTCGATCCATTCGGGCCGGTTGGCGGCGGTCATCAACTGGCTTACGAACACCTGGTACATGCCTTGGGACTGAATGTAGCGGCCATCGGAACATTGATATTGATGGGCCATGACATTTCGGGGCAGGTCGAACATGTCGGGCGGGTTTATGTCATACAGCTTCACAAGGTGGCGTCCGATGGCCGAGAACATGGCGCTGTGCATGGGGACTTCGATGCGCTGGCCTTTGCCGGTACGGTCTCTGGCTATCAGAGCCATGGTCACGGACACCGAGGCAACTATTGCCGCAAATGTGCTTGCCGTGGGCAGCGGGAGGAATAGAGGTTCTTCCGATTGGTCGTAGGGCTGGTAGGTCCCGGTGGAAGCGGAGACGATTCCCTCCCAGCCGCGTTCGTTGCGGTGAGGGCTGTCTTCGCCGAAGCCAGGGATTGAGCAGTAGAGCAGCCTGGGGTTTTCTTTGGTTAGGGTTTCGTAGCCAATGCCTAGACGATCTGCTACTCCAGGCCGGTAATTCTCGATGACGATGTCAGCCTTCTTGGCCAAAGCTTGAGCTGCGGCTTGGCCCTCGGGCGTTTTCAGGTCCAAGACCACCGAGCGCTTGCCCCGGTTCCAGGTAGCAAAGGCGGGCTCGCTGCGGGCGGGGTCGCCGCCGGGGCGCTCAACTTTGATGACATCGGCGCCCTGGTCGCTGAGCAGCATCCCCAACATTGGTCCAGGGATGTACTGGCCGAAATCCAAGACCTGCACGCCGCGTAAAGCGCCCTGCGCCTGGGTCCCCTGTGTGGTCGTCATAGTAAAAAGCCCTCTAGTATTTGGTAGTTATAGGCGTGGGAATCGTAGCAACGGTTTTAGGGGCCGTCAACCAGATTATATTTAAAATGAATTATGTCAAAGCCGACTTGATTTACCTTGGTTGCGATCACCATGCTCGCCGTACCTTATTGATCTGATAAATATAGGGAAATCTGTATCGGAGTATGTAAATGGCGCACGAAAGGACATGGGTAAGATCATTTAGGAATGTTGAGGAATGCCGATAAGTCTTACTTAGGATCGATTCAATTTCACTCGAGCGACGGGCTTCGCGGCTTTCGAAAGAGTCTCGCGTCTTGATGCCGATTGATTGGTCTATGCCTGGTTGGACGAGCAATTTGATTGATGAGGCTGGTATGTGCTTTAGGTATGGACACTTCACAGGATGCATCGTTTCTTTAGCCACAGGCGTGGAACAGGGGCTTTGCAAACTTTGCTATGGAAAAGCCAGGGACGATCTCCAATCGCTGATTCCATCTGCCGTCGAAAGTGGGTGTGTCGAGACCCAAGAAGGAGAAGGAATGTTAACGAAATTAAGGAAATATCAAAACTACATGGCTCACGCCAAAATTGATAAGCTCGCCGAGGGAATACCCTCAGACCTTTGGACCATCGAATTGACCGGTATTGAATCAACCGAGGATTTACTAACGAAAAGAACTAAGCATGGAATTCCTTTCTAGGAAGAAGCGTGGGCGTATCTTTCCGCCGCAAGCTCGGTTGAGGAGATATTCCTTGAAGTATAGAGAAGCGATGTTCGATATATTTGATCGTGCCAATTGGGAACTTAAGGATACCGACGCCCAATCTTGACGACTCGGCCAGACTTAGCCGACTGGATGACCGCTGAGTTGATCTCGGTAGACCGTAGACCGTCTAGGCCGGTGGCGGCTGGTTCCCGGTCTACTTTCAGCGCGGAATGAAAGTCGGTCAACTCGGCCACGAAATTGGCTAGGTAGTCGTACTCGAAGCTCTCGGTCTGGTTGACCGTTTCGCTGACCACCTCCACCGAGCCCATCCGGGCCTCCCAGACGGTGGCGGTGCCTGTAAACCGGCCATCGGTGCCGTAGATGGTGAAATTGTTCAGCGTGTCAGGCAGCATCCGGCCGCAACTGACGTTGGCGATGGTCCCGTCGTCAAGTCTTAAGGACATGCTGGCGATGTGCTCCAGCGGTTGGCCGTCGGTCTGCCCGTCAGTCATGGCGGTAACTTCGAGGATCTCCTGATCCATGACGAATCGCACCAGGTCGAAAACATGGACGCCAAGGCCCATGATCACCGAGCCGCCGCCCATGGCTTCCGGGTCCTCCCACCAGCTGCGCAGGCCGGAACGGGGTTTGTGTTCGGGTTCGCCTCGCTCGCCTCGGCCCCAGTGCCCTTGCAGCAGCCTGACACGGCCCAATCTGCCCTTGGATACCAAATCACGGGCCAGCAGATGGGCCGGATGGAAGCGCAGTTCGAACCCCAGGCCCAGCTTCACGCCATTGGCTTGGCATACCTGGACCATGGTCAGAGCATCGTCAACTGAGGTGGCCATCGGCTTCTCGGACAGGACATGTTTCCCGGCCTTGGCGGTTTGTACGGTGTGGCCCAGGTGGGAGGCGTTAGGTGAGGCCACGAAGACGGCGTCTATTCGCGAGTCTGCCAGTAGGTCATCGATGTTAGAGTACCCGGCCTTGGCCCCATGGGTCTCAGCGAAGGCGTCGGCCCGCCCCTGGTCCCGGCTCAAGACTGCGATCAACTCGGCGTCGGGTGTGAGCCCGATAGCCGGCGCAAGTTTTTGGTGTGGATGCATCCCCGCCCCGATGATTGCCCAGCCTAATGCCACCTATGACCTCCTATACCAGTTCGGGATTGAATAACGCTGGAAGGCCACTATAATACCGCCAACGTGGCTACGATTACAGAGCGGCGTCCGGCGATTCCCGAGGAGACGAAGTTATGGGTTCGGTAATGGAAAAGGTCCAGTTGGTCAAAGCGGAGTCGGCGCGTATCGGGGTGTACCTGAAAACGTTGAAGCCGGAACAGTGGTCGATTCCGAGCGCCTGCGATGCCTGGGAAGTCCAGGATGTCGTGGCTCACGTTATGGGGGCGGTCGAGCGTTTTGGACCCAACATAGTCAGAGGAGCCGGTGGAGATGGCTCCGCGCCTGAGGGTATGCCGGAAGCGGGTGTGGGAGACATGGCTGCCCGCTTGCGGGCCAACGCCCAGGTGGCAGTAGATTTTCGTGAGAGTCTCGGTGGCGAGATTCTGAACATTTACAACAAAGAAATGACCAGGTTCGATGAGTTTCTGTCTGTATTGACTGACGCCGACAAGGATAAGCCATGCTACCACCCTGCCGGCACCATCACGGTGGAGACTTACCTTAACTTGCGCCTCACCGAGTTGATCGTCCACGAATGGGACATCCGTTCGCGCCTGGAAGAAGCCACGGTGATGTCAGCCGAGAGCCTTCCTTCGATAATGGAGATGTTTCCGGTGTTTGTCGTTGGGCGGCTATTCGACCCAGGCGCAAACATGCCGGTATCGGCCCGGTTCAGGTTCGAGCTAACCGGCACGGTGGCGGGCAGCCATGACATAATCGCCGGTGGTGGCCAAAAGGCGATGATGGAGTCGGCCAGCGACAAACGACCGGACGCGATCTTCGGCTGTGACACCCAAACATTCGTCCTGTTGGTTTATGGCCGGCTAAGTATGGAGCAATTATTGGCGGATGGGCTGGTGGTAGCGTCAGGTGACACCAGTCTGTCAGGTCAGTTCGGCTGTTAAACCGGTTCGATCAAGACAGAGATGCCCGAAGAAACGCCCTTCAATACTCCGCTGTCTCCGATAATCTTCCCGATTACCGTGACCTCGCTGGCCGGTCTGATTTCGTCGCCCTGACTGGCTGGCGTCGGGCCGAAGAATAGGCAGAAAGCCTGGCCCGGGGGCCAATAGCCTATGTCGCCAAGCTCTACCACCTCTTGCCCGCTTTCTAACTCGGCCTCCACTGGAATACGGAAATATACCTCATCTCCCCAGGTGCTGCCGTTGGCTTGAATAGGCAGAGCGTCCCAAACCGCGCTCGCAGTCCGAGTGTCGTTCAATTCGGCGTCTACGACCAAACTACCAGCCGTTATTTTTATCCTCTTGGACATTTGAGCCCTATCATTGCAGTTGAGTCGCAAACCGCTCTGGGGCGTAGCCCTGTATGGAAAGCGTCGTCTCGCCGGTGGTCATCAGGTCGGCGATGGACTTGCCGATGCCGGTGGACAGCAGGATGCCCTTCTTGCCCGCGCCGGTGGCCAGATAGACGTTCTCCCAGTCCGGAGCCAGGCCCAAAACCGGTAGCCAGTCAGGGGTGACTGGCCGCAGGCAGGCGGTGTGCTTCATGATCTTGGCGGTAGCCAGGTCTGGCACCAGCCGGACCACCCGCTCCCTGATTGCCTGCGCGACCTCCTCTGAAGGTTCACGGTCGAACCCCTTCCACTCCTCCGTGGTACCGCACCAGTTCAAGCCGTCCAGCTTGGGGTAGATGGTGCCGCCGCCGCCGGAGAGGTCATGCTTGAAGGGCTCGCCCTTGTTTTCGAGTCGGATGATCTCGCCCTTAAGCGGATCCACAGGGATGTAGACGCCGAGCCAAGATTCAGCTCGCCGCGACCACGGTCCCATGGCCATGACCACCTGACCGCAGGATATCTCACCATCTGCCAAGACCACACGGTCCACATTGCCGCCGCTGCTCTCCAGACTCTGGACGTTGCCGGCACGGACGGTTGAGCCCATCTTCTCTGCTGCCGCGGCAAAGGCCTCGGTCAGGTTGTGGCTGTCCACCGCGTCGTTGCCGTATTCGTAAACGCCGCCCAAGATACCAGGCGCGATACGCGGCTCCAGCTTGGCGATGTCCTCGGGCTCCAGCCAGCGCGCGTTGAAGCCATCAACGCCTTGGAAAAGTTCCAAGGTTTCTCGGAGTCCTGCCACATCCGATTCCTGCATGGCCAGGTCGATCTTGGCCACGGTCCGGTGCTGGTAGTCGATGCCGGACTGTTCTTTGAGGCTTTCATATAGCTCGATGTGTAGCTGGTAGGACTCCCAGCCGAAGGCGCCTAGAGGCCCAGGTATGCCGATGCCCGTCAGCGGGTTCAGCCCGCCGGCGGAATACCCGGAGGCTTGGTTGCCCAGTCCTTCCCGCTCGATGATCGTCGATTTCACTCCCGATTGGGCTAGGTAGTACGCGACGGCGCAGCCCGCGGCCCCACCACCAATAATCGCAACGTCTGTGGTTTCTGCCATGATTACTTCACTTTCTCATTAGTCTGTTGTCTCTTCTCCATTAAAGGAGAAGAGACTTTGGTTCTTCCATATGCCGTGGCATCCAATTGCCTGGGGGTCTAAAATGGTTTTAAGTTCAGGAGGTTCCCATGCCCATCTATGAATATTACTGTGCCGATTGCGGCTTGGATTTTGAAGTGATGCGGTCGGTCTCGCAGTCTGGAGAGTCGGCCAATTGCGAGAAATGCGGCAATCCGGCCAAACGGCAATTATCCAACTTCGCTTTCAAGTCAAACACCTTCACATCCCCCAAGTTCAAAGCGTCTCTGGAGAAGCCTCTGCGCAACCGAGACAACCAAACCGCCAAGGATTCCGGCTAAGCGCAAAAATCCTCAGGCGTTAGGGCTCTCGCCCGAGCCCCCATTAGCGTTTTTGGCTGAGGCCCTTGCCTCACCGCAGATGATGCAGGGGCAGGCCGCCCTCAGCACCTTATAGGTGTAAATGCCTGTGTAATGGGCATCACTCCACAGGAACTGCACTCCGTAGGCTCCCACCGGCATCTGGTCCAACGCCTTCACGTCTTGGGGCACCGTATCCGGGTCCAAGGTCCGTTTGCCGCTCATTTCGTCCACGCAGTTGGCGCAGGGGCAACGCAGCCGCAGGTAGCGGTGGGGAAAAGGACTGCGGTGGGCGTCCTCCCACAGAATCACCACAGCGTCCTCTTCTAGGTTTATTGTGTCGGGCTTTATTATTTGTTCCATCTAAATATCTCTTTGTATTTCTCTTCCGGCACCATCACCTCCGGGTTGGTTTATTGGGTCGGCGCCTGTACCTCAGCCAGCCGGGCTGGGCGCGGCATCTCGTCTGGGTCAGTCGGTATCTCAATTATGCTGGGCTTGCCGGAGGCCAGGGCTTCTTCTAATGCATTGCCGATGTCTTCGGGTCGCTCAACGTAGAACCCGGAGCCGCCGAAAATCTCCGCGTATTTGTCGAAGCGAGGGTTGACGACGTCAGCGCCAACGTAACGCTCGTCGAACGCGTAACGTTGGTAGGCCTTCTCTGACCCCCAAATGCCGTTGTTCATGATGACGGTGACCACCGGCAGATTGTATTGCACCGCCGTGGAGAACTCCTGGGCATTGAACAGGAATCCGCCGTCTCCGTTGAAGTTGATCACCGGCCGGTTAGGGGCGGCGAACTTAGCGCCTATGGCCGCCGGGAAGCTGAACCCTAGACCGCCCAGGTCCAAGGAGGTTATCAGGCTCCGTGGTTCGTAGTAGTTCAGACGATCCTGCCCGTAGTTGGGGGCCAGCCCGGCGTCCAGCGCTATGATGGCGTCACGCGGCATGACCTTCCTGAGTTCGGCGTAGGCCCGTTGGGGCTTTATGGATGAGCCGGAGAGTTTCTCCTCGTCCTGGAGGCGGGATGCCCGGCGTGAGTTCCAATCTCCAATCTCCGAGACCCATTGCTCGTTGGGACGGGGCTCCCGCTCCCGGACCTTCTCCAGCAATCCTTCCATCACTGCCTTGGCGTCGCCTTCGATGCCGACAGTTACAGGGTAGTTGCGTCCGATCTCCTGAGGGTCGATCTCGATCTGGATGATCTTGGCGTCCTCGGGTATGAACCGGTTGTCATAGAAGGTGGTCGACTGGCTGAGGCGAGTGCCCACGGCCAGGATGGTATCGGCTTGCCGGACCGCCTCGATACCTTCAGCCGAGCCTAACCGCCCCAGGTGGCCTAGGTAGTTGGGATGGTCGTTGGGCACGGCATCGGCCCGGCCGTAGGAAGTGACGATGGCGGCGCCGGTCAATTCAGCCATGCGGCAGACTTCATCACCGGCGTTGCTCCACTGGACTCCACCGCCGGCCAAGATGACGGGGCGTTGGGAGGCTGACAACACAGCGGCGGCCTTGTCGATCAGGCCTTGGTCTCCCCTGGAACGGGTCTGTCCGGGGCGGTAGGTGTCAGGTGGCAGCAGGTCTAGTTCAATCTCTGCACCGGGGAGCAGGTCACGGGGGATGTCGATCATAACCGGGCCCATCTTGCCTGAGGTGGCCACACGGAAGGCGTGCCGCAGGGCTTCGGGCAGCACCTCAATCTTGTTGATTGAGAAGGCGGCCTTGGTGATCGGCTTGAAGAGGGCTACTTGGTCGAACTCCTGAGTGGAGTCGCGGTTCTGGTGGTTTCTGGAAGCCGATGGCGCCAGCACGACCACCGGAGAGTGGGCCACGTAGGCCGAGCCGATGCCGTAGGTCAGGTTCAAGACTCCGGGCCCGTTGGTCACCAGGCAAACGCTGGGAGCGCCTGAGATGCGGCTGTAGCCGTCGGCCATCAGCGCCGCGCCCTGCTCATGACGCACTCCGATGAAACGGATGTCGTCCCGGTCGTAGAGTGGGTCCAGGATGTCCAGGAAGGATGAACCCACGATTCCGAAGATGTGGGAGACACCTTCCTGCCGCAGCATCTCAATGATGGCGTCGCCAGCCTTCATCTTCTGAGCCAAATCTATTACCTCCTAGGTACCGGGAGAGAAATTGTAATTCACGCCTGAGCTCGTTGGAAGTTTACCATAACCAAGAGGGTTTTCAGCCCAAATTGACGGGCCGCCACCCTAACCGTAGAATCGGACTACAAATCAAATTTCCAATGATTTCTTCTCGGTCATCGGGCTCGGTGGTCGGGAAAGAGCTGGACGGGGGTTAAATGGCATACGAAACCATTTTGGTGGAGAACGAAGATGGCGTGGCGGTGATCACTCTGAACCGGCCTGAGGTCCTGAATGCCATGAACCATGTCTTGAACACCGAGCTTCACGACGCAGTTGTGGCCGCCAATACGGATGATGATATCGGCTGCATCGTGATCACCGGCTTCGGCGAGAAGGCGTTCTCCGCAGGCGGTGACATACACGAGCAGCGGGAAGATGCCCGTAACCGCACTGAAGAGGAACGGGACACCCGCCAAGGGGAACACTCCCGATGGATGTACGAACTATCTGCCTCGCCAAAACCCGTGATTGGAATGATGAACGGGCTGGCCTACGGCGGTGGCGCGGTGCTTGCGTCTTGCCTAGACATCCGTGTCGGCTGCGAGAACACGAAATTCCGGTTCCTGGCCGTGGCCTATGGCCGCATCAACTGCACCTGGACCTTGACCAACCAAGTGGGCTGGCCCAAGGCCAAAGAACTACTGTTCACGGCCCGCGTTGTGGAAGCGGAAGAAGCATTCCAGATTGGCCTACTTAACCACCTGGTGCCGGCTGGCGAGCTGCGCGCCAAAACCATGGAGATGGCCAAGTTGATCGCCAGCAACAACCAAGCTTCGGTGAAGGGCATCAAGCAGATACTGATGCAAGACATGACCGCTGATCTGGAAGGAATGTGGAAGAACGAGAAGGACTTCACCAATGTGGTCAAAGGCTACGGTGTTGAAGAAGCGTTCCCCGAATTTATCGCCAGAAAGGGACGGGCGTAACAGAGAAACTGGGCGCCGTGGCCTTAAATATATGGCGATTGCCTCGCTATGTCATTGGTCGGACGGCATGCGTAAATGTCACCCCGATTGAACCGAAGGGTCTGCCAGGCCGAGAACTGAAAGATTCTTCGTCGCTCCACTCGTAGGAATGACAGTACTGGGTAAACGAAAAACACCAATTGAGGTGGTTTCCACCTCTGTGGTAAACCCT
>VFHF01000151.1 GCA_009392095.1 SAR202 cluster bacterium | reverse complement strand
CCTCTGGTTAGCACCACGTCGTTGAGGGCGTGGTAGGGGCCGTCGGTGCCGGCCGAATGGACTCTGGTCACCGTGGCCTGCAGCATATTACGTTCGTCCATCCTAGAATCGCCGTTGAAGTAGAACGGCAGGCGTTCCATGGCCTCGTCCACCTGTAATTCGGTCATGAAGCCCAAGCGCCCCATGTTGATGCCGACTATGGGTATGGCGGCCGGTCCGGTGAAGTTCACCGCCCTCAGTATCGTCCCGTCGCCGCCCACAGTAATCACAAGGTCGGTGGTCTCAGCCCTAGGCAAGAGGGATTCCAGGTTTTCGGCCGGAGATATCCAGCTATTCTCCGAAAGGTTCAGGTCGTGGAGAATGGCCGTGCTCAGGTCCAGTGCTTCAGGCACTCTAGCGTTGTAGATGATTCCGATGTTTTTCATCGTTGTTTGGCCGGCATATCCGTTTCTATGGTCTGGTTCGTAAATACAGCTTCTTAATTATGACCCTTTTTCTATTAGGCTGCTCCGGGTTATTTTTTGGGTATCCCTGTTCGCTAAACCGCCAGCGCTTTAACGGCTTCTTGGGCCGCTTCCATGACAAACCCTGGCGCGATTCCCATGAAGACCATCGCCGCTCCTGCCAGTCCCAGAGCCAGCCACGGCGCCGGCGACGCCGTAATCTTCTGAACGGACTCCGAAGGCTGAGTGAACATCACCCTGATGATGCGCACGTAGTAGTAGGCGGAGACCGCGCTATTTATCACTCCCAGGATGGCCAGCCAGATCAGTCCACTATCCACTGCCGCCGTGAATATATACAGCTTGGCGATGAATATCCCGGTTGGCGGCACGCCGATCAAAGCCAGCAACGACAGAGCCAGCACTACGGCCAGTACCGGATTCCTGGTAGATAGACCAGCGTAGTCGCTGATCTGGTCGCTGTTGATCTTGGAACTGATGATGGTGATGGCGAAGAATGCGGTCAGGTTGGCCGCCGCGTAGGCTGCTAAGTAGAAAAGGACTGAATCGGGGCCGATGGCTGCGAACTCTGGGGCCTTGAAGATGCCGTCGCCCGATTTTACTCCAGCCGCCACGCCTACCAGAATGTACCCCGCATGGGAGATGGTACTGTAACCGAAAAGACGCCTGATGTTGCTCTGGCTGATGGCCACCAAGTTCCCGATGACCATGGAAGCGCCGGCCAGGCCGGCGATCAAGATTCCCCAGTCCAAGGCCACATCGAAGAACCCGGTGAAAAGTACCCGCAAGACAATTGCGAAGGCAGCCGCTTTGCTGGCCACCGACAGGAACCCGACCACGGGAGTTGGGCCGCCTTCATAGACATCCGGTACCCACATCTGGAAGGGGGCCGCCGAAAGTTTGAAGCCGAACCCGGCAATCATCAGGATGATTCCCAAGAACAGGGCATAGTTTCCGAAGGGCGTGTCGCCCGTGGCCTGGCCGATGGCCGTGGAAATTTCCGTCAATTGGGTGCTGCCGGTAAACCCGAAGACCAGGGCCATTCCATAGAGCATCAGCGCCGAGCTGACCGCCCCAATGATCAGGAACTTCATTCCTGCCTCACTGGAGTTCTTGGTCAATAAGAAGGCGGTCAAAGCGGCCATGGGCAGAGTCGTCAACTCCAATGACACGTAGATGGTGATCAGTTCGGTGGCGGCCGCCAAGAGCATCATCCCGGTGGCGGCGAACAATATCAGCCCGAAATACTCGCCCTGGAACCGCTCCATGTTTCGCACATAATCGGTGGACGACATCACGACCAAGGCTGCGCAGGCAATGACCAGGAAGTTAAAGAACAGGGCGAACCGGTCGACCGAAATCGTTCCCAGCAGAATACTCGGCTCTTCGGTGGAGAAAGCATCGGCGCCGTGGAGCAAACTGGTGGCTCCCGCCAAGTCGTAGAACTGTATCAGGCTCAGAACGAACGGCCCGGCCAGAGACGCAAAGGCGAAGTACGGCAACAGGCTCTTTTTAGGCAGGACCAGGTCCAGCAAAATCACCAGCACCGCGGCTCCAGCCATGGCGAGATAAGGGGATAGTACGTAAAAATCGTGGACTGACATTACGGGTTAATCACCCCATTTAGAACCTCAACCATGGGGTTCAGTCCGGATTCGAAAACGTCGGTCAACAACGAGGGCCAGATACCCACCCCGATGATCGTAACTACCATCAACGCCAGGGGAGCCGCCTCAACCACCGAGGCATCGGTCAGGTCGTCAAAACTCTCCCGCCGCAGGCCGAAGAAGGTGCGTTCCATCATCCAGAGGATATAGCCCGCCGCCAGGATGATACCCAGTACTGCCAGCACCGTGGGCCAGGCGTAGGCTTGGAAAGCCCCCAGAAACACCAACAACTCTGAGACAAATCCGCTCAGTCCTGGCAGCCCTAGAGACGCCAGTCCTGCGATTAGCATCGCCACAGCCACCACCGGCATCCGCCCGGCCAGGCCACCAAGGTCCGGTATGTAGCGGGTGTGAGTCTTCTCATATACCAGCCCCACCGCCAGAAACAACAGTCCGGTCACCGTGCCGTGGGTGAACAATTGCATGGCGGCGCCGTTCAGTCCGGCGACGCTCAGGGTCCCTTGGGAGATTCCCACGGAGCCGATGCCCACCAACACCAATCCCATGTGGCTGATGCTGGAGTACGCGATCAGTCGTTTCAGGTCGGTCTGCCGCATGGTGACCACCGCGCCGTAAAGCACACTGACCACACCCAAGACCACCAACGCCCAGGCAAAGCGGTCGGTCTGGGAGGGGAACATGCCAACGTTGATACGAAGGAGCCCGTATCCGCCCATCTTGAGCAGCACGCCAGCCAGCATGACGCTGGCAGCGGTTGGCGCATCGGTGTGGGCATCGGGCAGCCAGGTGTGCAGCGGCCAGGAGGGCAGCTTTATCGCGAAACCGACGAAGAAGAGCCAGAACAAACCGGATAGTGGGATCAGCAGTCCGGCGGAGGTCAACATCGTGGCTTTGGTGGAGAGCTCCACCATATTGAACGTGCCGATATCGGCGGTCAGGAATACCGCCACGATGCCCACCAGCATGAAGGCGCTGCCCAGGATGGTGAAGATCAGGAATTTCATGGCCGAGTATTCTTTTCGGCCGCTGCCCCACACTGAGATCAGCATGAACATGGGCACCAGCTCCAACTCCCAGAAGAGGAAGAAGAGCAGTAGATCCATGGAGGTGAATACCCCCATTACCGCCGTTTGGAGCACCAACAGCCAGATGAAATACTCTTTGACCCGCATGCCGATGTGCCATGAAGCCAGCACGGAGCACATGCCCAGCAGTCCGGTCAACGCCACCAAGGGCGCGCTGAGCCCGTCCACGGTCAGCAGGTAATTCGCGTTCAGGCCCACGTCGGGGATCCAGGTTATCTGATCAACGAACTGGAACCGGTCTGCGCCATCGCCCCGGTCAAAGAAGCCAAAGACCAATAGCGACAGCACGAGGTCGGCCAGAGCGATCAGAACGGCGAAATTCCGCACATTCTTGTCGCCTCTAACCAGCAACAGCAATACCAACGCTCCTGCCGCAGGCAGGAACACCGTCGCCGTTAAAAGTCCGTTGAAACCGTCTACCATCTAGTCCTTTATCTCTATGCCAGCAAAAACGCCAGAATGATGGCCATTACGCCGAAAGCTACCCCGGTCGCGTAGGTCTGCACCTGTCCGGTCTGGAACTTCCCGATGGCCGTGCCAATGTTCCGGAAGAACCATCCAATGGTGTCCACGGCCCGGTCCACGATATTGCTATCGATCCAGTCGGTCGTACCGGCGATAACCTTGTAGAACCCCTTTCGAACGACCAGGTTCTCATACAGGATGTCCATGTAGTATTTCTGAGAAAGCAGGGTATGCACAGGCTTAACTTTCTCCAGAGGGTCGGCCCGCTGGTCTTTTCGGCGCAAGTAGAGGAGCAAAGCGAGCCCGATTCCCGAAAGCGCAGCCACGGTCGAGATGGTGGCCATCCAACGGCTGAAGTCGAGAGTTTCTGCGTGTCCAACGGCTCCCAGCGCTGCGCTCAGGCCATCACCCAAGAACCCGGTTATCCAGTGTCTGGGTATGCCGATCTCCTCGGTCCACTGGGGATTCGCCAAATAGCCTACAAGTACCGCGATCACACCCAACACCAGCATTGGCAGCACCATGACGAAGGGCGACTCGTGCAGATTCAGGCCACCGTGACCGCCGTGGGGAGCTTCCGCATCTGGTTGGCTCTGGACCCTGTCTGCCAGTTCTTTCTCGATGCCGCCACGGAACTCGCCGTGGAACGTCAGGATGATCATCCTGATGGTATAGAAAGCCGTGACTATCACGCCCCCAATCAGCGCGGAGAAAGTCACCTTGTTGACCCAATTGTCTACTAGGCCGGTACCGTTCCAGGCGCCCAGGAGTATCTCGTCTTTACTCCAGAACCCAGCCAGGGGAATGATTCCTACTAAGCTCAAGCCCGCGACCAACACCAAGATGTAGGTGACCGGCATGACCTTCCGCAGGCCTCCCATGTAACGCATGTCGAAGGTTCCCGTGGCGTGGTTAACACTGCCTGCCCCAAGGAAGAGGAGCGCCTTGAAGGCCGCGTGAGTCACCAGATGGAATATTGCCGGCGCATACAGACCCAGTCCCAGGGCCGCCATCATGTAGCCTAGTTGACTGATCGTGGAGTAGGCCATCACCCGCTTGATGTCGTTCATCACCAGGCCCATAGACGCCGCGAAAACGGCGGTAAATGCGCCCACCAAAGCCACGACAGTCATCGCGTCGGCTGAGTGCTCAAAGACCGGGAAGAACCTGGCCACCAGAAAAACGCCGGCGGCGACCATGGTGGCCGCGTGGATCAGGGCGCTGACCGGGGTTGGGCCCTCCATAGCATCGGGGAGCCAAGTATGCAGTGGAAATTGGCCCGACTTGCCCGCAGCCCCGGCAAAGATGCCCAGGGCCAGCCAGGTCAGGACCGCGCCGCCAAGTATGGCTCCGGCGGCAGCTTCGGGCCGGGCTGCTTCCCATATGTCCGGAATATGGAAGGCGTTCAGCCCTGCTGCAGCGAAGTTGTCTGACTGGGTGAACAGATACAGAATGGCGATCAGGAATCCAACGTCGCCGATGCGGGTGATGATGAACGCTTTCTTGGCTGCGGCAGCCGCAGCGGGCCGTTCATGCCAGAAGCCGATCAACAGGTAGGACGACACACCCACCAACTCCCAGAACACATAGAGCTGGATGATATTGGACGCCAACACCAGCCCCAGCATAGCAGCAGTGAACAGAGACATGTAGGCGTAGTAACGGGAGAAGCTCGCGTCACCCTTCATGTAACCGAGGGAGTAGATCTGCACCAGTAGGCTAACCCCGGTGACCACCACCAACATCAGCGCCGTCAATGGGTCGACCAGCAGACCGAAATCGATGGTCGCACCGCCAACTTCCAACCATTCGACGGGCTCGAATTCCAGTTCGTAGCCCAGGATCACCGAGCGCAGGGTCCAGATTGAGAATCCCAGCGCTGTGCCCAGGGCGGCGATGGTGGCTAGTCCGCTAACCAGGGAAAATCGGTTGAAAAAGGGCCGGACCACCAACGCGGCGAATACAAAGGAACCCAAAGGCAGCAAGAAGATGGACCAGATCACAGCTTGGCTTGCCATCTATAGCTTCCGGAGTATCTCTTCAGCGACGTGTTCTCTACCCTTGGGCACGTAGATATTGAACGGGACCCGTTCGGCCCAGTCCAATATGTCGCCCTCCGGCAAGATGCGGGTCGGCAGGCCCTCGCCTTCGAGGACCTCTTTCCACATCTCCGCCAGCATCAGGTTTGGCGCTTGTTTGAATTCAACCCACATATTCTCTTAAAACCCGAAGGGGTCAGTTCCGCAATGCGGTGGCATCGGACAGGTCCACCGATTCGTTGGTCCGGTACATGGCGAAGACGATGCCCAACCCCAGGGCAATCTCGGCGGCGGCCACGGTAATGATGAATACCGCGAATACCTGTCCGGTGAGCACCGAGCTGATGTCGTCTTGCAGGGCGGCCGGCGCCAGGTATTTAGCCATGGCGACCAGGGTCACGTTGACGGCGTTGAACATCAGTTCAATAGACATCAACACGGCCAAGACATTACGCCGGGCCAGGGAGCCATAAAGGCCGATACAGAACAAGATGGCCGAAACGACCATGATTGCTTCAAACGACATGCTCAGCTAGCCCTTCCCCGTTCCCGGATTGGGCCGCACCAGGACTAAAGCTCCGATCAGCGCCGCTAGCAGCAGCACCGAAACTGCCTCAAAAGGCAGCACGTAATCACTTATCAAAAGGTCTGCCAGACCCGCGTTTTGGGCCTCGGATTGTTCTTCAGGACCGGTGATTCCGGCTTCAGTCAAAACGTCGCCGG
>VFHF01000150.1 GCA_009392095.1 SAR202 cluster bacterium | reverse complement strand
TCGACGATTAGGCTTCTTTTCGTTAGTATCCTCCAATCTATTCTACGTTGGAGGATACTATGCCTAAGGCTTATGTGATGATTCATCTGGAAGTTACAAATGAAGAAGAATTTGTATCTGGTTTCGCTTCGAAAATCCCTGGTCTGCTTTCGGAGTTCGGAGGGAAAGCCCTAGTTCCGCGGAACACCGAAGTTTCGATTCTCGAAAACCAAGTGACCGGTAGGCAGGCCGACGTCCATGCCATATTTGAGTTTCCAGATAGAGAATCGGCGCTTGCGTGGTACAACAGCGACGAATATCAGTCCATCAAACCCAACCGAACTAACAACACAGTTAACACCTATTTTGCCATCGTAGATGGAGTCGACGATTAGCCAAAAACATGACTCAAAAGTTACTGAAAGTTTCACCACATGGCAGCAGGTGGTGCCAATTCGTGGCCGGTTTTAGCCTTAAAATACGCACGTCACAACACGTGAGCATATTTAGCACTACGCATGGCATAAAAGTAGAAAACCATTTTAGGCGCCTGGTAGTTGAATAATATTTCCCTGGCTATTGCCAGATACCTCAGCCCGCGGTTGCCATTCTACTATGGGTGGGTAGTCGTATTTGCTGCGGGCACGACTGTTTTCGCCAGAATGGCGCCTTCGGTCTCCATTCTGGCGATATTTTTGTCACCGATGACCGAAGAATTTGGGTGGAGCCGAACATTGATCGCCGGCGCCGTGAGCGTTGGGGCGATCACGTCGATCTTCGTCTCTCCGGTCGTCGGTTGGGCTGTGGACCGCTACGGCGCGCGGCTGATTCTCTCTGTGAGCATGGTGGTCCTGGGCGTCGCCGTAACATCACTGGCTTGGGCAACAATACCGGCCTTCTTCTATCTGGGTTTCGCTACTGGAAGAGTAATTTTCCACGTTCCGGTGCAGATCGGGTCCGGGGCCGTAGTATCAAGATGGTTCATCAGGAAGCGGGGGCGGGCCATAGGGGTGATATATCTGGCTGGGGCGGCCGGGAATATCCTGGGCATCCAGATCGCATCATTGGTCATATCCCATTGGAGCATCAGCGCAGCTTGGATTGCTTTGGGAATCACAGTAGTCGCCGTGTCGGTGTTGCCTGCAGCCTTGCTGATCGTGGAACGCCCGGAAGACCTCGGATTGGAACCTGACGGCCTGCCGCCTAACTCTGCAATCACACCGGGAGCGGAGACCGTAGGACCGCAGGCCGCGCCAAGCCAAGGCGAAGTCGACTGGACTCTCCGGGAAGCGATGGGCACGAAATCCCTATGGGTGCTGACCGGGGTTGTCGGAACACTATTCCTGATCCAAGCTGGTGTCTCGGTACATATCGGCGCGTTCTTTCAGGATCGGGGATTGAGCCTGACACTGGTGGCCACGGCAATCACGATCAACGGAATCGTTAATGCCGTTGGGAGTTTGGTATGGGGAGCGGTGATCGAGCGGACCCCGGTAAGGTGGGCCATGGCCTTTTTGATGGTCCTCACCGCCGGCTCCGCAATGGCCTTGTTATTGGTCCACTCAGTCATCGCGGCATTTGTGGTGTCGGCAGTCATCGGAATCGTAGGTTCCGGCGGTAATGTCATTCCCCCGGTGGCCTACGCGTCCTACTTCGGCCGCCGTTCCATCGGCAACATCCGTGGAATTGGTGAAACCGGGGTTCAGATCGGTCAGACCATTGGTCCGGTTCTATCTGGGCTGGCCTTTGACATCAATGGCAGCTACCAGGTCGCCTTCCTAACCTTCGCCGTCCTAGCACTCATAGGCGCGGGAGTGGTCAGCCTGTCTAAGCCTCCGAGGGCTCTTTGATCGACCATCCGCCCCCTACTCACCCTTCTTGGAAGAGTTGTTGCGGAAGGTCCAGGCAACCCAGATAGGCCAGAGAGATTATTTATAAGATGGATGGGGATTCGAGCGTAGACTTTCGCCGATACGGACGTACCGGGCACTAGTAATAGGTGACCCTGTGGCGCTCATATCGCCAGATCCATCTTTTGTTCAACTCGTCAATTGTAAAGATTCGCCGTACGTCTCCAACAGCTCCATAAAAAGCTGATGGCGTGGCTGATTGGTAGCTTCCGCTTCCGATTTGCGTAGGTAAATTCTCAAAACCGATTCCTGGTTTGCATCCAAGAACCATACCGAGTAACTTGGCTCACCCCGTTCGTTCCGTTCGGTATATTGGAAGCGAAGTTCCTTTACCAGGCCCAGTTTCATGTGCAAATGGGTGCCGTTTTCTGCCATGAATGTCACAGTATTACCGTCATCTGTGAATCGAATGTCATCCATGTTCATGTAGACTTCGGCGGTTGCGACCGAGTTGTACAGCATCAGCACCACTTCGTTAAAGCCAACGCCGTGGGGGCCATTCTGGCATTGTTCAAGTATTTTCTGAATCATCGTACCCTTCTTGTTATTCAGTCTGTTGCGCTGTTGCGCCTATCCACCACATGCCTTGATGGCCAGTGTCCGTTCGAAGAACCTTCTGAGCAGCAATGTAACATTCATATAAAAAAGCCGCTATATGTCCAGACCGAGAACATGGAGCGCTAGCCACGGCGCTACATCCTAGATATACCAAATTTGCCTGGTTAGATTGGGCTTTGTAACCGGCAAGGTTCGACACCTAAGCCACTCTTTTCACCCAAGGAATCGAACCGATTTGAATCCAACGAGACGTTAGGTGCTTGGCGGTTGGACTTTACTCAATTTCCCCGTCTGTGTGCCCGCCGGACCCTCAAGTCGATTTAGGCAACCTGGATACTCGGCCAATAGGAATCGGCTCTTTCTAACAGATTTGCTAACGAACCGAATTGCGCAGATTAACACCAACCGTATGTTACGGCCATGCCCGCGGCAGGCTCTTATTCCTACTAGAATGTTTAGAGGAGGCTTATAATTAGAGGCGCAAAAAGGACTACGTTTGGCAAATTCTGAATCACACTTCGCCACAGAGTGAACACAAATGAGACAACTTAGCCGCGAGCATCACATTTACGCCCTGGAGCCACATAGCGTTCCAGCAATCACCATCGACTCCGGTGAGGAGCTCATGGTAGAGACCTGGGACGCTTTCGAAGGGGAGCGTGACCCCGTAGCGTTGGAAGCAAATTTGCTCAAAGGCCCTGCTACCGGGCCCATCTACGTAAACGGCGCCGAGCCTGGGGACGCCCTGAGAATAGACTTCATAAGCATAACGCCCAAAGAAGAAGCGGCCCACATGGTGATGCCCGGACGGGGCTTTTTGGATGATGACTTCACCGAAGCGTATCCGACATTAATCGGATTGGAATCGGGGCATGCTGTTTTACCAAGCGGCATTCGGATACCGATGAGACCATCAATGGGTCTGGTGGCAACTACGCCGACGTACACACAACAGACAGCTTCCGATTCTGGCCCATATGGCGGCGACATCGACATGAAAGAGCTAGTTGAAGGAAGCACACTTTACCTACCTGTGTTTGTGCCTGGAGGCATGCTGGTGATGGGCGATTGCCACGCCGTAGTGGGCGACGGTGCGGTGGCGGGTACCGGCGCCGAATGTTCAGCCGACACCCACGTCAGGGTGACCGTGGAAAAAGGTTTGAACATTCGCGGACCACGGGCACTGACCCCGGAGTACTTTGTCGTGCTTTCCCATGGCGAGGAGTTGGGACCGGCAATGAAGCAGGCAGTGCGCGACATGGTGGACTTCCTAGTCGCCGAAAAGGGGCTCGCACCTTACGACGCCTACACCTTGTTGAGCCTCGCTGGAGATGTGCGAGTATCCCGGACCTTTCGTCCGATCAGCCCCGTAAAAATGATGCTGTCCTCAAGTATTTTGGAGCAACTGGGGTAAGGGTATGAGTAAGCCGGTTCGGATGATAATCTTGAAATCAAAATTTGGTCCCAGAATCACTGCACGGTGGACTATATATTAACTACCGCTAGACGAATATTGAAAAGATCGCTCGCCTGTAGCTGTCTAGAGGACAGAATACATTTCTCAACTTGTTCTCGAGGGATTAATTACTGGCCTGGCATGATGCAAGACTGAATCACGCAAAGTAGGACATGACTTCGCTGGCGAAGAGCTCCAGGCTTTCACCAGGGATGGGATCTGGGAACAGTAAGAAGAAATAGTGGATTCCATCGTCTACATATTTTGATAGTTGCTGGATGCACTGTTCTGGGGTCCCGGCAATGGCTTGGGAGAGGGATTTTTTGTAGTCAGCCAAGCTAACATTGGCACTAGCGGCCCCCTGGGCGGCCAAAACTTCGAATTTCCGGTCAGATTCTGCGATTACGACTCGGGTATTGTGCGTGACTTCGATTCCCGATGGGTCACGGCCCAGCTCATCACAGTGCCGCTGGAGGATTTCCATTTTGGACCGGTGTTCTTCCAGACTCATTTCAAACCCGATGTTGCAAATGTCGGCGTGTCCGGCCACGGCTCTGAGAAGGTGTGTCTCTCCGTGGCCACCGATCAACACCGGTGGGTGGGGCTGCTGCACCGGCTTAGGCTCGTTCACTGATTGCTCGAGACTGTAGTATCTTCCCTGAAAAGTCGCGCTGGGCTCTGTCCAAGATCTCTTGATCAGCTCCACAGCTTCTTCCAACATCCTTACTCGCTCGGCGGTGGACGGGAAGGGAAGCCCGGAAGCCTGGTGATCGCCCTTTCCTCCACCAGCGCCG
>VFHF01000149.1 GCA_009392095.1 SAR202 cluster bacterium | reverse complement strand
CTTTGACATCGGCGGGAATGCTGGCCTTCGAGAACATGCTTACCCCGAACAGTTCGCCCGAAGACAGAACTCCACCGAACCCTAAGACCGACTTTATCCCGTTGGGTATGACGAAGTCATCTTGGGTGGGAATGTACGGACTGCCCACGGACTCGGGCACATAGAAAGTGTTGTAGGTCTTCTTGGACATGTCGCCGATCAACATGGCCCGGGCCTCATGACCGAGCCGGGTCGATGCCGAATTGGGTCAGCCGCAGTGAGATCATCGGGATTCCAGTCATCATGTCCGCAGAGGCCAAGGGAATGTCGCGGTGGCCGTTGGACTTGCTCTGGGATTTCCAGTCGTCATTTTCCCATTGGTCGCCAACATCGTCAGGCAGTTTGTGTCGTCGCTGAGGGCTGAGCCCAAGATGTCCTCGTCCAACCGATTGCAGGGTGGGTCTTGTAGAAACGGACCAATGCATTGGCGTTGCCGCCCGAAGAATCGGAGATGTTCTCGTCGAGGTAGCTCACGTTCTTGTTAGCCACATCTTCCATGCTGAAAACGCCGCCGCCGAGCGCAGCGATACTGGCGCCGAACTCTTTCAGGTCCGCGTCAGAGACTTGGAATAATCGAATATCTTTCCTCTCCTTTTGTCTTGGTCGATATTTGGACTGCGTAGAACAAGTTGATGAGATCAGTGATTCGGCATGGGGCCGGTCCGGCTAGAGCAATTGCCGCCGGGCCTCCTCTGTAGCTTGTTGATAGACCTCCTGGAAGGGCGTTCCGGACTCTAGGGCGATGCGGCGGACCTCATCGGGTTCCGGGGCCGCGCTGATGGCTTTCCCGTCCAACAGCTTGACCTTCACGCTAATGGGGCCCATTTTAGTCTCGATAGTGATCATCTGACGGCCAGCCACGTAACGGTCCACCGGGCGGGTGCGGATGCCCAGCGTGGGGGTCTCCAGGAGAATGACCTCGGTCGCCTCCCGTTCTTTGTCCTTGGGCACCAAGACTGAAAGTAGTGTTGCCGGGCGGTTTTTTTTCATCAGGATAGGCGTATTCCAAACGTCCAAAGCTCCGATAGCAAATAATCGTTCCTGGGTGTAGCCCAACACCAAACCGGAGACATCGTCCAGGTTGGTCTCCAGTAGCACCACTTCACCCTGTTGGACTGCAGAGGCGGATTCGGCTTGGGCCAATTCGCCCAGCCAGACCCGCAGTGCATTAGGAAATCCGGCGGGATCTTTGGTGCCCAGACCCAGACCCACACGATCCACGGCGAAGGCAGGGCGGCCAAACGCGGCTAGGGTCGTTATCAGGGCTGCTCCGGTGGGTGTGGTGAGTTCTCCGGCTTCTTCATACATCGGCTTGTCACCGATCACCGGCGCGCCGGCGGCCGCGATCAACTCCAACGTAGCGGGCGCCGGGTTGGAGTACCCTCCGGCCCAGCGCGGCGGCGTGGCGTTCCCAATCACCAGTGGACCGGCGTGGATACCATCCACTCCTAGGTATTCAAACCCGATGACGGAGCCGACCACGTCGACTAGGGTGTCCACGTTGCCCAGTTCTTCCAACTCCAAGATGTCTTGTGTTTCGCCATGTACCCGGCACTCGGCCGTCCACAACGCCTTCAAGACTTCACAAGAACGCTCGATCACCGGCTGAGATAGGCTGCTGCCCTCGACCGTCTCCAGCAATTGCCGGGGCGAGCAGCGAGTCTTGTCTTCCAACTCAACGTTCAGGTAGGTGCCCCGCATTTCGCAGCGGGTTTCCTGGCGGGCTTCCAGCCGGTAGCCGCCAGCGTTGAGTTTTCCCAGCTCGGCTTCCAGGTATTCGATGGGCATGCCCAGGTCCGTCAGAGCGCCCAACATCATGTCACCGCTGGCGCCGCCGATAGGTTGGATATAGGCGATACGAGTGGTTGCCATCAGATCTTCAAGGCGCCATCATTGAGCTTCAACTGGTCGTTGAGGCTGCCAGAGCGAAGCCCGGACATATCGATGGAGACCCACAGGTAACCAATCTTTTTGATGGCCGAGACGATCTCTTTTCGCCTCTCGAAGGCGAAGTCCATCTCATCTTCGCCGACCTCGATTCGGCAGAGTCGGTCGTGATGCCTGGCTCGGACCTCCCTGAGGCCCAGTCCGCGGAGGTAGTCTTCAGCTTGCTCGACCTTGGACAGGTTCTCGACAGTTACAGGGGTGCCGTAGGGAATCCGCGAGGACAGGCAGGGTTGGGCCGGCTTGTCCCAGATGGGGATGTCCAGAATCTTGGCGATGACCCGCACGTCAGCTTTCGTAAGCCCGACCTCTACCATTGGACTGCGGACCCGGTGCTCCGACGCGGCCACCATGCCCGGACGGTAGTCTCCGATATCGTCGGTGTTCGCGCCGTTGACCACCCACTTGATGGATTCTTGGTCGGCCAGTTCCGTGAGTTGGGAGTAAAGCTCGGTCTTACAGAAGTAGCACCGCTGGGGCGAGTTGGCCACGTAACCTTCCCGCTCCATCTCGTTGGTGTGGATGATGCGGTGAGGGAACCCGAACCGCGCGGCGAGACTAACGGTCTCTTCCAGCTCTCGTTTTGCCAAGGCAGGCGAGACGGCGGTGACTGCCAAGGCCTTTGGCCCGAGCACCCGGTGAGCCGCGACGGCGACCAGGGTACTATCGACACCCCCGGAGAAAGCCACGGCCACCGAGCCCATCTCCTGAAGGATCTGTTCCAGGGCCAATAAATGTTTTTGTGATTGGAGAGCCATTCGCACCTCCGATTGGTAGCGGGATAGTCTTGTGGTGTTTCGAAAGCAGCCTGGATCTCCACTCGTCCTTCACGCCGGCGGTCGCCAACAACCTAAGGCATTTGGTGGAAGCGACTTCAGGCTCGTGACCCAAGGCATCCACGGCGAACCGTTTCAGTTCCGGGTCCAAGTCTTCGTAAGGATGAGTCTTGAATAGCCGGACCAGACTTAGGCACCGTGCTCCAGTGTCCTCTTCGACGATGTGGTCATAGAGAGAGCGAACGATCCTATCGGCAACTTGCTCCATGCTAGAAGCGTTCTCGCCCATCTTCCGCAGCTCTGCGCCGCACCTTGTCGTATCCGCCAATGAGAATTCAGAAAGAGGATACATCATTGATCATTTGACCAGGTAGCTCAGGCTTAACTCAGGAAATCGGCCACTGAGCTGGCAAATACTTCGGCGCGTTCAATCATCAACAGATGCCCTGCGTTGGGTATGATCGATACCTGAGCGCCGGCCACCAGTCCGGAAAAATCCTCGGCGTAGACTGGGGGAATGATGCGGTCGTTCTCGCCCCACAAGACTAACGTCGGCGCCTTGATGCGGTAGGCCCGGCGCTTCAAGCCCCGGTCTGGGATAGGCCAGAGGAACTTTCCGGCGGCGGTCAGGTCCTGCATCCGGTCAGCGGCAAGCTCTGACTTCAACCGAGCATTAGCCTCGAAATCGGCGGGAGAAAGACTCATGGAACTGGAGGCGGCAGACCAAAGGTTGTCCTGCAGCTCGTTGGCGGTCATGGACAACAGGTCGGCCACTGGGTCTGAGCCGCGCCAAGTGCCCGCCGGCGCCGCTAGCACCAGACGGTCGACGTAGCTCGGCGAGTAGGCGGCCATCTCAGCGGCAATCATGCCGCCCAGGAAATGGCCCACTACATGCGCTTTGGCGAGACCCAAAGCGTCCATGAGTTCGAACTGGTAAAGAGTCAGGTCGGCAACGTCGTCTAGCTTGTCCAGACCGTTGGACTTGGAGTAACCGGGCAGATAAGGGGCATAGACCGTGAACTTCTGAGCCAGGGAGTCCAAGAACGGCGCCCAGCCCTTCTGGCCTATGGCCCCGTGCAGGTACAGCAAAGGCGGACCGCTGCCGTCCTTAAGCACTTCAGCTTCAAAATCACCGCCCCGCAGGTAAATATTCAAGGTCTCCGGCATGTTTACTCCGTTCTACTCATGGTTCTAAGAGGTTCGGCCCGCATACCACCCAGCGATCGCCCGTCCGATCTCCGCGGGCGAGTCCTCCTGGATGAAGTGGACCCCTTTGACGGTCACCTCTTGTTGGTTGGGCCACGACCGGCAGAACTCCCGCTGCGGTCCGGTGAGGATTGCGCCCGGATCGGCATTGATGAACAACTTGGCAACTTGGCTGCTGGCCAGCCATTCGGCGTATTCAGACACGATCTGGACCACATCTGCGGGCTCGCCGTCGATAGGGATCTCGCGGGGCCAGGTCAGGGTCGGCCGCCGTGACTCTCCGGCTTCAAGATAGGGACAGCGGTAGACCTCCATCTCGTCTTCGGTCAGGTCACGGAGAACGCTGCCCGGCAGCACCCGCTCGACGAATATGTTCCTCTCCAGCACCATTTCCTCGCCTGCCGGTGATCGGAACCCCTGGAACACCTGACGAGCTGCCTCGGGCCAGTCTTCCCAGGTCACGGGCCGGACAATGGCCTCCATGTAGACCAGGCCTTTGATTCGACCCAGGTTCCGTTTGGCCCAGTGGAAACCAAGCGCTGAACCCCAGTCGTGCACAACCAGCGTGACGTTGCTGGTCAAGCCCATGTCGTCGAACCAATGGTCCAACAGAGCGCTGTGGTCGGTGAACCGGTAGGATCCGTTGGGTGAGGCGCCAGATTCCCCCATGCCCATCAAGTCGGGGGCCAAGCAGCGGCCAGAAGTTTCCAGGTGGGGTATCACATTGCGCCACAGGTAGGATGATGTTGGGTTCCCATGAAGGAACACGATGGGGTCTCCAGTGCCGGTGTCCACGTAGGAAATGTCTATCCCGCCCGTGAATATGCGCTTACGGGGATGGGAGTCTTGGGTCGAGATCGTTTCTTGAGTCAAATCAGGCCGCCCTTTACCGTCCGGCTTCCTGAGGAGCTTTTGATAGCTTCTCTGGCCACCAGCGTGTTTCGTACTCGGACCAGATGTCCTTGACGTGCGGCATGACCTCGTTGGCGAAGAGAGTGGTGTTCTTCATGGCCAGTTCTTTTGGCATGTCGCCGAACTGGAGCAGCAACATCAGGTTGCCCACGCGTAGTTCCTTGACGGCGTGGGTCAATTCTTTGACCACTGTCTCCGGGCTGCCAACGATGACATTGCCGGCCTCCAGATAGTCCGTCCAGGTGAAATCGCTGAGCTGCTTGGTCCGGGAATCCGCGGTTGCCGATCCGGCCTGCGATGCGTTGGTCCGAACCGACCGGTAGCCAGGTGGGTTGGCAAACCCGGCGGGGATATGAAGGCTCTTCTTGAAGAAATACTCGATGGAATCTTTATATTCTTGGGCTTGCTCGTCGGTCTCGGATACCGCGACCAACTGCAGGAAGCCGGCATGGTAGGGATTGAACTCCTTGCCCTGGCGTTCCATTTCGTCCCAGAAGCCGTCCATAATAGTCTTGCCCACCTTGTAGCCGGAATAGCTGAGGTAGCAATAGACGTAGTCGTTCTTGATGGTCCAGTCCCAGGTCTCCAGGCTGCCGCTGCCGGGTACCCAGATCGGCGGGTGGGGCTGTTGATAGGGCCGGGGCCAGATATTTACGTAGCGTAGCTGGGTAAATTTGCCGTTGAAAGAGAATGGCTCGCGCTCTTTCCAGGCTTTCATCACCAGGTCATGGGCTTCTTGGTATTTCTCCCGCAGCGTGACCGGCACCTGGCCGTAACCGAAGATGGTGTCCATGGACGTTCCCAAAGGGAATCCGGCGATCAACCTTCCGCCGCTCATCACGTCCAGCATGGCCATTTCTTCGGCCACCCTGATGGGCGGATTGTAGAGGGCCAGGCTGTTGCCTAGCACCACCACCGCTGCCTTGGAAGTTGCCCGGATCATCGCCGATGCCATCAGGTTGGGTGAGGGCATCATCCCGTAGGCGTTGCCGTGGTGCTCGTTCACGCAGATGGCATCGAATCCCATGGCTTCGGCGTACTCAAGCTCATCCAAAAAATCGTTGTACATGTGCTCGGCCTTTTCGGGGGCAAAAAGGGAGTTGGGTGCGTCTACCCAAACGCTGTGATAATCTTTCTCGAAGTTATCGGGCAGGTCTTGGTAGGGCATTAGGTGAAAGAAGCACAATTTCATGGCTGATATTTCCTCGTTGGCGGCTCTGAGTATGCTCTGGCTGGGCTGCTTGAGATTGTACAAGAACGCTGATGCCGATGCCAACAGCCTGGAATATAGACATAGGAGCTTAAGAAATGGCGGGTGAAGTGACTGAGATTGAACACCGGGTGGCGGTGGCCAAGCGGTTGGCCGCAAATATCCGGGAGCATCTGGGCGGACTGACTCCGGAGCAATGGGAATTGCCCAGCGCCTGCGCCGAATGGCAGGTGCAGGACGTAGTCAGCCACCTGATCGGCGGTGCGGAACGGCAGGCCGAGAGCATGGAACGGGGACGGGGCGGCGACTTCGACCCGCCCGCCGGGTTCGTTCCCCCGCAGGCGTCGGAGCTATCCGCCACCAACGCCCAGCGTGACATCGACCGGAGCAACGAATTGGCGGGCCACTTCTTGGAGTCCTTTGACGCCAGCTACGAGAAGCTCCACCACGAGTTCGACCGGTTTGGTGAAGTCTCATGGGACACTTTAGCCTGGCACGTCCGCCGGGGCGCCATGACGGGGGCGGCGTACGTGGAACTGCGCATCCAAGAGTTGGCTATCCACGACTGGGACATACGCTCGGCTACCGAGACCATCCCCAGCCTCTACCCCGATTCCGTCCCCATTTTGTTGGACATGACTCCCAGGTGGCTAGGAATGTGCTTTCGTTCCTCGGCCAAACTGCCCAAGCCGGTGGTTTACGGCTTCAATGTGGACTCCCAGAATTATCGTCTGACCGTGACCGGAGATGGATTCGATATGATTTCTGGAGAAGTTACCGAAGCAGACTTTTCTTTGTCTGCCACCGGGGAGCAGTTTCTGCTGTTCACCTACGGAAGGCTGACCGCCGCCGATGGAATCCACCTAGGCAGGTTGAGCATCAACGGCGACGTTGCTCACCTGGACCAATTTGAAGTCTGGTTTAAAGGTCTGTAACCTGGCGTCTGCGCCTGTAATAAATTCGGTGACTGACATAACCTTCTTGGGTCGTGCTAAAAGCCCTCGGAAAAAGAGAGAGAAATAAATTGACCACTGGTTCACGCGATGTGGTGATCGTCGGCGGAGGAATCGTTGCATGCCTCAGCGGGTATCTGCTGGGCCGCCGTGGCTACAAAGTTACGATTTTAGAAGCAGACTCACTGGGTAGCCATGCCTCGGGGTTTGCCTTCGGCGGATTGGACCCCCTGACCGGGATTGGGCTTCCTGAACCGCTGCTAGATTTCAGCCTGTGGTGCTTTGTCCGTCACCGGAGTCTGGCCCGAGAGCTCCACGAAGCCACGGGAATCGACGTGGGATTCGAGTTGCGGGACCGGCTAAACTTGGCGTTCAATAATGAAGAGACCAAAGTTTTGAAAGACCAGATCGATTGGATGAAGGACGTTGGTGGTTTCACTGTCGAGTGGGTCAATAACGCCGAAGCCAGGAGATTGGAACCCCAGGTAAGCGGAGAGATTACGGGCGCGCTTTACCAGCGGAGCCCGGGCGCCCTGGAGCCATACCGTTTCATCCTTGCCGCCATGCGGGCCGCCGAACGCTACGGCGTGGAGATGCTACAGCGGCGGGCCATCGGTCTGATCAGCGACGGCGACCGGGTAACCGGAGTAACACTTGAGAGCGGAACCATCGATGCCGGAATCGTCGTACTAGCCATGGGCCCGTGGACCGGACTGGCATCGGAGTGGTGTGGAGTGGATATTCCGGTCACTCCGCTGAAAGGACAGATCCTAAGGCTGCGGACCTTGCACGACCCCCTGAAAATGGCCGTGAATTACGCCCACAGCTATGTGGCGACCAAGTCGGACGGCCTCATCTGGGCTGGGACGACCGAAGAAGAAACAGGCTTTGACGATAGCCTCAACTCTGCGGCCCGGGATAGCATCATGGCCGATTTCTTGAAGATGATTCCGGGCATGACCGACGCCGAACTATTGCAGCAGACCGCTTGCCTGCGTCCATTATCGGCCGACGGCTTGCCTATCGTGGACAAAGTGACTGGCTGGGAAAACCTCTACGTCTCCACTGGTGCGGGCCGCAAGGGCATCCTCTGGAGCACCGGCATGGCCCATGCCCTGTTTGAGATGATCGACGAAGGAGCGGTGGACGTTATCGGCGCCGAGCACCTGAAGCTGGACCGGTTCCCAGAGAAGGTCTAGCCCCCGTGCTTGCGGGCGACTAGCAGGCCGTCTTCGCGGCTGATTTTCATCGCAAAGTCGTAGCGGTCGATTTCCAACGCCAGTGCCACATCCTCGGGATGGAACTGGGGTTGGCCGGGGTCAAAGAATTTCCGGGTTGCCCCGCCGGCCATGATCAGCGTCTTAACGGCATCGAAGTCGGGTTCGCGGTCTTCCATGATGTTCCGTAGATAGATGCCGCAGTGCTCGTCCTCGTCGGAGCGGTCCACACCCTGGTCTCCCATGGCGATGATCGAGACGAGGTCAGCCCCATTAGCCTTGATGGCAGCCACCGTCGCCTGGGCCACCACGAAAGACCCCAAGTAGATCTCCGAGGCGTTCACGGCCGCCGCAACGCCCACCGTGCCGGCCCTGGTGGACTGGACCAAGGTCTTGCCTGCTAGGTCGACCTGGGATATCTCATAGGGGGAATTTCCGAAATTGAAACCCTCTGGGCGCGTGCCTGCAACCTCGCCCATGAGGAAATCGCCGATGCCCCGCCTGTGAAGTTCCAAAGCCTCTTCGGGCTCCGCCACCAAAGTAATCTCCTTGGCGCCGTGTTCAAAGGCGATGGCCGCGGTGGTGAAGGCCCGGAACACGTCAATGATAATTGTTGTTCCCTGGGCTTCCCGGGCGTCACGCACCAAACTGCCGAGTCTTACTTCCATGTTTGTGTTTGCTCCGTGTGGAATGTCTGATGCGAAGAGGAAAGCCCCACCCGAGCCTTTCCCGGTGCGCCGGGGAAGGGACAACGGGGCGATATGATAAAGGCCTCTTGAGAACCAATCCGCTTACCTGAGATTGTCGAAGGGCCGCCCGCCTAATTCCTACTTCTTGGTCAGCTTCTGCAGGGAGCGTACCTCGCGGGGCGGGTTGAGCCTACTACCGGTGTGGGTCCACGAGACCTCGCCGACGAAGATGTCGCCCTTGGAGTTGATGCACACACCGTGTGGGGCGATGAAGGTGCCCGGTTCCTCGCCTTCCGGGACGTCGCCCAGCTTGGCTAGGTAGTTGCCCTTGGTGTCCATGATACCGATTCGCGGGCCTAGGCCGGAGGCTTTTTCGTTGGGGACGATGGCCGCGCTCAACTCGCCAACGTAGACCCGCTGGTCTCCGCTGGTGTCGATAAACAAGCCACAAGGCCGGGCCATGTCCTTCCACTGGGTCTCGAACTTGCCGTTTTTGTCGAAGACCTGTATCCGTTGGTTCTCCCGGTCAGCCACGTAGACCCAGCCGTCTTTGTCGGTGCATACGTTGTGGGCGATGTTAAACTGGCCCGGTCCGGTGCCCGACTCGCCCCAGGAGAACAGCAGCTTGCCGTCCGGCGAGTATTTATGGACTCTGGCGTTGCCGTAGCCGTCCGATACGTAGAATTCGGCTGTCTGAGGGTCTAGGGCTACATGGGTGCAGCGGTTGAAGGGGTCGCCGCCCATGAATGGCGCCGGCTTGCCGGCGATGCCCAAGGTGAAGATGACGCTACCGTCCAGATTGCACTTGCGCACCGTGTGGTCGCCGTCGTCGGTCAGATAGATGCTGTCGTCCGGCCCCATGGTGATGCCGTGGGCCCGTGGGTAGGTTCCCTCGCCCCAAGAACGGAGGAGATTGCCGTCCTTGTCAAAGACGATCATCGGGTGCTCGCCCCGATTGAAAACGTAAACGTTGTCTTGGGAGTCCACTCCAACTGCTGCGCATTCTTTGAACGACCAACCGTCGGGGAGGATTCCCCAACCTTCTTCTACCTCGTAAGTGAAAGCTCCTGACCCTAAAGCTACCATTGCTACAACCTCAATATTCTCGTCGTTCTGGTGATTTACGCCCCTTAGTGGGTACTCGGAGATTGTAGCATCGACAGGTGGGAAATCAACGGTTGCAAAGCCTAATGATTTGCGGGCGTCAATTGCCACGGGGAGTTGACCGTTGCTATCATGAATCCCGATACCCCCGATACCATCAGTGGTCTGCGGGTTTTCATTACACCGTGGAGCAGGGTTAAATGACAGAACAAGTCAGGCGCGATTTCGTAAAGTACTCATTCTTTAAGGTCGACCCGGCATGGCGCCTCATACCTGAGAAAGAGCGCCAAGACAGCAAGGCGCAATTCGCCGAGGTCCTGAACGAGTTTTCCGACCGCGTGTCCATGTCCAGCTACAGCATGGTGGGCACCCGCGGCGACGCTGACTTCCTGCTCTGGAAGGTGAGCGAAGAATTGGAAGCCATCAACGAGCTGATGGCCAGGGTTAACCACACCGATCTGGCGCCGTATCTCACCATGCCCTATTCCTATCTGGCCATGACCCGCCGGTCTCCCTACATCGACGACCATAAGCATGAAGGCCAGGAGGGGACAGGCTTCGCGACCATGCGCATCATTGGCCGGAAGTACCTGTTCATCTACCCATTCGTGAAGACCCACGAGTGGTACCAGTTGCCCAAGGGAGAACGCCAGGCGCTTATGAACGAGCACTTCGTCATCGGGCACAATTACCCGGACGTGAAAATCAGCACGGCTTATTCTTTCGGACTGGACGACCAGGAGTTCGTCCTGGGGTTCGAGACCGACAACCCGTCGAATTTCCTAGACCTGGTGATGGAGCTTAGAGAGTCCAAAGCCAGGCCCTACACACTGATCGACACTCCAATATTCTCCTGCATCAGCAAGTCCGTGGAGGCCTGTTTGGACGATCTCGGCTAACCCACCTGCGAGTCACGAAACAACGAAAGAGGCGTCCCGGTCAATCAGGACGCCTCTTTCGTTGTCCGAGTCTGGGTTTGACTGATTCCTAGATGTTCCGAATGGAACCAGTTACTTCAATTAGCTTGCGGCCATGTTCTTCATGTGGTTCATCGCGGACCCGGCTTTGAACCAATCGATCTGACCGGGGTTCATGGTGTGGCGGAGATTGATGCGCTCCTCCTCCCCATCCTCGTGGGCGACTACGCAGACCAGCGGCTGCCCCGGCACCAGGTTGGCCAAGCCGATGATGCTTAGTCGGTCGTCGGCCCGGATGCGGTCGTAATCTCCGGGATCTTCGAACGTCAGGGGCAACACGCCCTGCTTCTTCAGATTGGCCTCGTGGATCCTAGCGAAGCTTCGGGTGATTACCGCCGCCGCGCCCAACATTCTGGGAGACATTGCGGCGTGCTCACGGCTACTGCCCTCTCCATAGTTGTTGTCGCCGATAGCGATCCACTGCATGCCCTGCGCCTTGTACTCCCTGGCGATCTCAGGGATGGGCTGAATCTGCTCGCCCGAGAGTTGATTCCTTCCGGTGCCCGGATCGTCGGTGAATGCGTTCACGGCGCCCAGGAACATGTTGTCGCTCAGGTTGTCCAGGTGTCCCCGGAAGCGGAGCCAGGCTCCGGCTGGAGAGATATGGTCAGTGGTGCACTTTCCGGCAGCTTTGACCAGCACCGGCATATTGTTGAAATCCTGGCCGTCCCATGCGGGCCACGGCTCCAAGATCTGCAATCGGTTGCTGTTGGGGTCCACCGTGACCGTTATACCGCTGCCGTCCTCGGGAGGGGGAACGTAGCTTTCTTCGCCGCGATCAAACCCGGTGGCGGGGACTTCAGGGGCTGGTTTGGGCGCTTCCAGCATGAATTCTTTGCCGTCTGCGCCGGTTAGCGTGTCAGTTAGCGGGTTGAAGCTCAAGCTTCCGCCCAGGCTCATAGCCACCGCCAATTCTGGGCTGGTGATGAAATTCATGGTGCCGGAGTTGGCGTCGTTGCGCTTGGGGAAGTTGCGGTTGTAAGAGGTGACGATGGAGTTCGGTTCGCCCTCCGGCACCTCGTCTCGCTTCCATTGGCCGATGCAAGGGCCGCAGGCGTTGGCTAAGACCGTGCCCCCCAGGGCTTCCAAGGCCTCTTGTTGGCCGTCCCGGGAGATGGTCGCACGTACCTGCTCTGAACCTGGGGTGATCATGAATTCTGAGACGGATTTGAGACCGTGCGCCGCGGCCTGGTTGGCCACATCGGCACATCGGCTCATGTCTTCATAAGATGAGTTGGTGCAACTGCCGACCAGGGCCGCGGATACTTTGTCCGGGAAGCCCTCTTCCTTGACCTCTTTGGCCATAGCTGAGATGGGTCGGGCGCGGTCAGGGGAATGGGGTCCGGTGATCTGAGGCTCCAGCTTGGAGAGATCGATCTCCACGATACGGTCGTAGTACTGGGCAGGGTCTTTCTCCACCTCAGGGTCGGAGGTGAGCAAGTGCTTGTACTTCTCAGCCAGTTCGGCCAGTTCCGGACGGCGTGTGGACTTCAGGTAGGTGGCCATCCGCTCGTCGAAGGGGAATACGTCCCCGGTCGCGCCGAGTTCAGCGCCCATGTTGGTGATGGTGGCCTTGCCGGTGCAGCTGATGGAGCTGACGCCGGGGCCAAAGTACTCGATGATGGCGTTGGTTCCGCCGGCCACGGTCAGCACGCCGGCTAGGTAGATGATGACATCTTTAGGGGCGGTCCAGCCATTCAGCTCACCGGTGAGGTGTACGCCCACCAGAGTGGGGTACTTGACCTCCCATGGTAGGCCGGCCATGACGTCAGCGGCGTCCGCACCGCCAACACCGATCGCCAGACAGCCCAAACCGCCGGCGTTGGGAGTGTGGGAGTCGGTGCCGATGACCAAGCAACCGGGGAAGGCGTAGTTCTCCAGATTGACCTGGTGGATGATGCCAGAGCCCGGCTTCCAGAAGCCCATGCCGTATTTGCGGCACGAAGACTCCAAGAACTGGAACACTTCGCTGCTTTCGTTCAGGGCGTCTTGAAGGTCGGATGAAGCGCCGACCCTAGCCTGGATCAAATGATCGCAGTGGACGGTGGTTGGCACGGCAACTTCTGCTCGCCCGGACTGCATGAACTGCAAGATCGCCATCTGGCCGGTCACGTCTTGGTGGACGACCCGATCAGGGTTGAGCATGATGTAACTTTCGCCGGGGTCAAGTTCGGCGCCTTGGGCATCGTCCAAGTGGCTGAGAAGGAGTTTCTCGGCTAGGGTCAGCGGGCGGTTGAACCGTGACCTGACAACCTCCAGATTGCGCTCCATCTTCTTATAGGCTTCTTCTACGAATTGGGGAGTTGAGTCGACGTTCATATGTGGCTCCTAGCCGTGTTATCAGGTTAAATCGAATAATCTACAGGCAACCGTTCGTCTCGCGATCCAGCTCCCTCCCAACCCAAACATCCCATCGATACCGGTCCTAAATTGGAAACTAAAATCACTGGTTGACGATATAAAACCTTTAAAGGGCGACCCTTTAAAGGTTTTATGGTCTCGGTCCCAGAGGGCCGGTCTTGGGCTTCCTCAAGTCTGCCGTGAACCGGCGGAGTAGGGTTTTACTTACGCTTCATCTCAGAGGGGTCGACGTTCTTGAAGTAGTCGTAGTTCTTGGCGATGTAATCGGACCACTCAGCGGGAACCGCATCCTCTGCGAAGATGGCCGTGACGGGACAGACGGGCTCACAGGCGGCGCAATCGATGCACTCGTCCGGGCTGATGTAATACATATCGTCTTCGTCACGGGTATAGATGCAGTCTACGGGGCAAACATCGACACAAGCCGAATCCTTAAGCCCTACGCAAGGTTCGACGATGATGTAGGTCATGGTGAGAGGCTCCTTTTGATTCAATTCCGGCGTCAGTCCGCGTCGGCGCTGTCACGCCTGGCTGCGGCTGGCGAAAAATGCACTGGAATTATAGCATAGCCCGACGCCATTGCAACGCCTCTGTCCTATCGTTCAAACCAGGCTGGGCAAAGGAAAACCACCGCGGTTTAGGCGATGGTTTTAGCTTCTTTCTGTGGCCGGGCCGCTGGCTCAGAGAACTAGGCCGTAAGTGCGCTTTTTTATAGAAAGGTTCACAAATGTCTCGGTGCGTTGGACTCCGTCTATGACTCCGACCTTTGTCCTTAAGAATGTGCCGAGGCCTTCCGCCGATTCCAGTCCGGCCCAGATGAACACGTCATAGGCGCCGGTGGTGATGGCTACGTAGTGGGCTTCGTCGAGTTTAGCGATGTGTTCTGCTACGGCGTCCGACTTGCCGGGGCCGGTTTGTAGGCCGATGAGGGCGGTGGTCGCGTAACCCAGTTTTTCCAAGTTGGGTACAGCGATGATTTTGACCACATCGTCGTTGACCAAGCGGCGCAAACGGCGCCGGACTGTCCCTTCACTTACGCTAACCTCGCGGGCGATCTTGGCGTTAGAGGCCCTGCCGTCAAGTTGCAGCAGGGCGATTATCTTTCGGTCCAGTTCATCCATGGGCGTCACTCTCCGTGGCTTGAGGGCCTGTTGGTTTGCCTTTGGGTCCAGTTTATTCGTTGTGCTAGGTGCTCTTTACCGGAAGTCCCGCCACATCATATGGCTGGTTTTCAGGAGTGTCAACACCGAAATCCTGCCAGATGCTGCCGCATTTGGTCGAATACCGACCAAATTTGCCGAGTTAATGTGCATATAAAGTGAAGCATCTCAAACCGAAACGCCCATCAAGGCTCCTGCACCGGAGTTCCTACCGTCTGATTGTGCGTCCTATCGTGTCGGGTATTGATGGGCATAGGCACATTTGGTAACATTTAGCTGGTGCAGGGAAAGATGACAGAGTGGACGATTGTGCGCGACTGCTAATCGCGTGAGCCTGCAAAGGTTCCGAGGGTTCGAATCCCTCTCTTTCCGCCACCTTCATTTGAAGTCTTTCGTCTAATTTCTGCCATAAATCAAACGATTTACGTTTTAGCTCAGAACCAAGCGCCAGATTTAACGCTTTGCCATGAACAGTTACTACCTCTGGACCATCGGATGTCAGATGAACATCGCGGATTCCGAACGGCTGGGCGCCGCGTTGGAGCAGATGGGCATCCAGCAGGTGGAAAAAGCGGCTGACGCCGATGTCATTGTGCTCAATTCCTGTGTCGTTCGCCAGGGCGCTGAAGACAAAGTAGCCAGCAACCTGGCCTGGATGGCCCCCCTGAAAAAGAAGCAACCCGAGCGCATCGTTGCCCTTATGGGTTGTATGGTGGGACCCAACTCTGACGATTTGGTCCGTAGATTCCCCTACGTTGATGTGTTCATGCGGCCGCAGCAGTTCGAGCCCCTGTTGGAGATGGTGGGCGAACGGACCGGGGTCGACTGGGAGGGCTGCGTCGGACCTCTAACCCCCAACCGGCCCGATGTCACCTGCCACGTGCCGATCATCCATGGCTGCGACATGATGTGCACCTTCTGCATCATCCCTTACCGCCGTGGCCGCCAGGTAAGCCGTCCGGTGGAGGATGTTGCCCTGGAAGTGGAAACCCTGGCATCCCGGGGAGTGAAAGAAGTAACCCTGCTGGGCCAGACCGTGGACGCCTATGGCCACGACCTGCCGGACCAGCCGAATCTGGCCGATCTTTTCGCCAGACTAAATGAGATCGGCGGCATCGAGCGCATCCGGTTCCTGACATCGCACCCCAAGTTCATGACCCAAGAGATAATACAGGCTGTGGCAGATTTGCCTAAAGTCTGTGAGCACATCAATCTGCCGGTGCAGGCCGGCGACGACGAAATCTTAGACGAGATGCGGCGCCAGTACAGCCGTGCTGATTACATCGACCTCGTCGGCCGAATCCGTCGAGCGATGCCTGATGTCGCTTTGAACACTGACATCATCGTGGGGTTTCCCGGCGAGACGGAAGAACAGTTCCAGCAAACCCTGGACCTGCTCGCCAAGCTGCGTCTGGACAAGGTCCACTGCGCCTCTTATTCGACCAGGCCGGGGACTATCGCCTCGCGGACCATGGACGACGCCGTTCCCGAAGACGAGAAGACCAGCCGCCGCCAAAGGGTGGACAGTCTCCAGGAGCAGATTCAGACCGAGATCAACGCCAAACTGGTCGGCAGCTACGTGGAGATTTTGGTTGAAGGCCGCAAGAGAGGAAAATGGCAGGGTCGCACACGGTCTCACAAACTGGTGTTTTTCGAGGATGAGGCGTATCACCAAGGTGAAATGGCCACGGTGAAGATTGAGCGTTCCAGCCCCTGGTCTCTGCAAGGGTCGTTGGCTGTGGAAGCGAAACTACTGAACCCTCGAGGAGACGATTAACGGCGCTAGCAAGCCGTCGGCCCATAGTGCCGATCACCGAGATCGAGCACTCGACATTCTGCAAGACCGAAGACGAACTTCCTTCCAAACCCCTGGCCGAAGGGATGGTCGTCAATGTGCGGTGTCAGCAGATTCCCCTGGAATACCTGCACTACATTGCCGCGGAATTGGACCTGAAGATTGGTGAAGCTCGTAGTAAACTTGGCAGCTCAGTCACCATCTTGGGTCATCATTATCAGCGGGAAGAGGTTATCAAGTACGCCGACTTCCAAGGCGACTCTTTTCTCCTGTCCCGTGAAGTTGCGACTCGTCCCGAAGCCGATTACATAATCTTCTGCGGCGTGCATTTCATGGCTGAGGCTGCTTGCATCCTGGCCGCGCCCGACCAG
>VFHF01000148.1 GCA_009392095.1 SAR202 cluster bacterium | reverse complement strand
CGTTGAATGATACCCCCGGTCGCCAAGTTGAGGAATACGTCCACCATACTCAGGCCCTTCGATTGGCGTCAATGAAGCCAACTGAGGTTTGGGAGTAGAATGACCAAGTTATTCCGCATCACAGCAAATATACCAGCTACTGCACATACCTGGCTGAGAGTGGGCCCGCAATAGGGAGCAGATTGTCGCGATGAGGCAATTGTCAGGGGTTAGAGGGACGCTTTGGACGGTATTGCAGAACGCCGATTTCCGGCTCATCTGGTATGTCGGAAGCGTGGGCGAGTTTGGCCGCCGCATGGAGCTACTGGTCTTGAGTTGGTTGATTCTCCAACTGACCGACTCCTATTTCCAACTTGGCCTGGTCCTGGCGTTTAATAACCTTTCCCGGCCAATCATTTCCATGTTCACGGGCTACATCGCCGACCGTTTCCCCAGGGGCCGCATATTGATTGCGGGCCAACTGATCAATGTCCTGACAACAGCCATACTACTTTCGGTCATCGCCTACGACTTTGAGCTGATCGAAGCCTGGCACGTTTTCCTGGCAGTCTTTGTTCAAGGTCTCACAAAGGCCATCGAAGACCCGGCCCGCCGTACCGCCATTTTTGACATCGTCGGGCAGCGGCGGTTGGTCAACGCTCTGTCTCTGGACGTGATTAGCAACAATATCGGCAAGATGACGGGGCCAATCGTCGGCGGAATAATCTTGGGCGCCGCCGGATTCACGGAAGCCTATTTGTTTTTGCTGGTGATCCATCTGTCCAATCTCGCATTGATGGCCCGGCTTCGGATACCGGACTACCAAGGCCCAGCCCACATAGAGCCCGTCATACGTAGCTTGAAGGTCGCCGTAAGCTACGCCTGGCGCAGCCCTGTTTTGGTGGGGCTGTTTTACATCACCATCGTGATGAACGCCCTGGCATTTCCCGTCCAGCAATTCATCCCTGCCATCGGCCGGGATCACTTGGGGGTTGGTGTTACGTTGGTTGGGCTGTTGGTTGCCGCCGATGGTTTTGGGCAATTAGCGGGGGCAGGAATCATGGCCATCTCCCGTGACCTGCGCTATCACGGGCGAGTGTTCGTACTGGGTTCCACGGGAGTGCTCTTGATTGGAATCATATTTGTCTGGTCGCCTTGGTACGGATTAACGTTCGGGCTGTTGACGCTGAGTGGAGTTGCCCAGTCCGGTTTCTCAACCATGCAGAGCGCAGTGACCATGCTTGCCACTCCCCACGATATGCGAGGCCGAATGATGGGCCTGCTCAGTGTGTGCATCGGGGCTGGAACGCCTTTGGGGGCGATTGAAATGGGCGCGGTGGCATCCGCAGTTTCCATCCAATGGGCAATTTCCTTGAACGCATCGGCCGGGTTGTTGCTCCTGTTGCCCGCCATGTTCATCTCCCCCCTGCTCTGGAATCCTCTGGTCCAAGCCGAGTCGGAAGCGGCGGCGGATCCAGGCCCAGAACCGGACTCGAAACCGGCTCATAACCCATCTGGTGGAGACGCATAGGCAGAATGCATCTCTTGCCCGGTCGAATAGGAAGGGTTATATTCGGTTGCACTGGACCGACGACGAGCGGAGTTGGCCCAAAGAAATCCTGGAGTAGACATGCAGCGAATCGTAGATTGGCCGGCCCGGATGAAAGAGGTTGCCGATTTCGTTGGTCTTGATCAGGCGGAACTGGATGTTATCGAATCCACCCGAGATTTGGTTTCGGCTAGGGGCGAAGAAATCACGGCCGCAGTCTACGACCACTTTTTAAAATTTCCCGAAACTCGCCGATTTTTCCTGGAGGCGGGAGGCGAGGTTGACGAGCAAAAACTGGACCGGCGCAAGCACAGTCTGTTGCGCTGGCTGACCGGCTCTATCGGTTTCAAGATAGATCAAGACTACCCCATCAGGCTGTTGGCCACGGGCATCGTCCACAGCCATCCCCCATCCCACCGGGCCCACCTCGGTTCTATCCCCAGCCGTTTCATGGTCGGGTCCATGTCATACATTCAGACAGAGCTGGCCCGGATATTCCAAGAAGAAATCGAAGACCCGCGGGAAGTGATGCGGGCTTCGGTGGCCTGGAACAAATTGATGATGGTACAGCTTGATATCTTGCAGGCCGGCTATATCAATGAGACCCCAACGGAGGCAGACGGCGAAACGCCGGCGGCGCCTAACGAATAATCAATCAGGTATCTAGGAGAAAATCACATGGGTAAGGTGCTGGTGATCCAAGGCGCGGGCATGAATATGCGCGGAAAGGTCCAACTGGAGACCTTTGGTCCCATGACCCTGGAAGAGATGAACGAGCAGATCTTGGGTTACGCGGAAAGCCTGGGCATGGACATCGAGTTGATGCATTCGAATATCGAGGGCGAAGTGGTGAATGCTTTATACGACGCCCATGACCGGAATTTTGATGCCGCGCTGATAAACCCGGCCGGCTACACCACGACCACCGGACCAATAAAGGGAGCTATCTCTCAGGTGAAATTCCCGGTGATCGAAGTGCACGCTTCCAACCCGACCGCCAGGGGGACCGTCTCTCAGGTGCTTCCCGTCTGCAAGGGCGCGGTATACGGCTTTGGTGTCTATGGATATAAACTAGCCTTGGAAGCGGTCAAACAGATGGCCTAAAGGCCGATATCAAGGCCTAGTCACACCGATAACAGCGGCGCTTCTCGAAGACCTCGTCATGAACGCCCTTGGCGCCGATCAGATAATCGATGACCACCCGAAGCGTTTTGCTTTCATCAACTATGTCGTACTTGTCTTTCATGGACCGGATGAAGGCCATCTGGTCCGTTCCTAATTCAACCTCGAAAGTCTGTTTCGGGTTCGCCATTTTGCTGTCTCCTGAGGTTTAGACCGTCGCTAGAGTGCGGCATCTAGGACGGCTTGAGATATCTCCGCCAGCCGCGGCGTGTTGGTTGTCTCAGCACGGAACCCGTTGGTTATGTAAGCAAAAGCCAACCCCGAATCAGGATTGGCCCAGCCGACGGATGTTCCCGAACCGGCGTGTCCGAAAGTGCGTATATCTTCGTTGCCCGGGGATGCGGTGCGCGGGTCTCCGAGAGATAGGCCCAATGACCGTTTCACCTGCCGGTCTAGGCTGTGGTCCAGCCCCTCGGACTGCTGTTTGGTTACCGCCGCCACCGTCTCCGGCTTCAACATGGTCACGCCGTCCAACACCCCGCCCCCGGCCATCATGGCGTAGAACCGGGCCAGTCCCCGGGCCGTGGCGATTCCACCGCCGGCGGGCAGTACTGCCGTATGGACCTCGGGTCTGTTATAGATCGTAACCTGGCTGGTACGGTCGCAATCTTCCATGGGGTATAGCTTGGCTACCCGGTCTTCCATGGATGGGTCGATGCCCAGGTGGAATTCTTCTATATTCTGTGGGCCGGTGATCTCTTCGCGAACGAATCGGTCGATGGGGCGTCCGTCGATTCTGCGGACGAGTTCGCCTACGACCCAACCGAAATTCCGGGGATGGTAGGCAATCACCCGGCCCGGCTTGTAGTCGAGAGGAATCTGCTCCATGGCTTCTACGGCTGCTTCCCAGTCGTGCCAGCGGTCCCAGGTCATATGGCTGGGGGTGTCGGGAAAGCCCGATTCGTGGGTCATCACATGCTTGATGGTGACCTCTTCCTTCCCTTTCTGGGCGAATTCAGGCCAGTGAGCGGCAACCGTGTCGTCCCAATCAAACTTGCCCCGTTCCCAGAGGATGTGGAGGCAGGCTGACGTCACAGCCTTAGTTGAGGAATAGAGGACAAACATGGTGTCTTCGGCCACCGGTTTACCTGACTCTTGGTTGGCCAGACCGCTGTATAGGTCCAACACCGGCATGCCGTGCCGGTAGACCGCCAATGCCGCACCCGGGTGGACTCCGGTCTCGATCTGTTGATCAAATAGCTCTTCTACACGCCTGAGTCCCTTGGGGTCCATCTGAGCGATTTCCGCGGCTACCACCATTCAGTTGCGTCCTTTTGAATCCAAGTCGTTATGGGTTAGACGATGTTGACTTCGGCCCCGCCCAGTCCTTCAATCATTATGGAGGCCGTGTCTCCGGGTTTCACCGGCTTGGGAGACACGATACTCCCGGTGATTATCACCATGCCGGCCGATAAGCCCAAGCCTTGCTCCGCCAGTTTATTTGCCAACCAAGCCAGCGGTTCCAGCGGGTGGCCCATCACATCCGAACCGTGGCCGTCGCCAACCATCTCGCCGTTGATGGTCATAGAACCGTAAGCGGCTTGAAGGTCCAAGTCCCGCCAACTGGCTACCGGGTCTCCCAGTACCACGCCGGCGTTGAAGATGTTGGCGGCGACTCCGGTTATGAACTGGACCTTCGGGTCCATCCCCGGCGTGCGCCGAATATCGACCACTTCGAAGGCCGTACAAAGAGAGTCCACCGCCTCTGAGACTCTTCCCCGGTCATAGGGCGCTCCAGCAGCGGAGAGGTCGGCGCCGAGCCGGACTCCAACTTCGCATTCTAGGGCCAATTGCACGTAATCGGCGGCCGTAAGGGTGGTTGGCGAATGGAGGATGTTGTCTTCTAGAATTAATCCCAGCACCGGGTCGCTTGCCCCCACCGTATTTTGGAGGGCCTCAGTGGTGTAGGCCAACTTGTAACCGGCGACGGCCCCTTGCTCTTCAGAGATGTGCCGTTGAAATTCCCGCTGGATCAGATACGCCTCGTCAAGATCGACGGGCATCAGCCGTTCGTCCAACGAATACAATTGACGGGTCCCGTATTGGCTTGCTAGTGCGTCGCCTGCCTGCTGGACCTTGATGTTTACCGACATCTAATCGTCTTCCTTATTTGGACTTGGTGCTTGGAGTTTAAGTATAGGGTTCGAGTTCTATCTCGTGCAGGGCGGGAACCACCTCGCTGCCCAGAAGCTCTAACGAGCGCATGACATCTGAGTGGGCGATGTTGCCATCGCTGCCGATAAGTATCAAATAACCGGGACTCAGCTTTTGGACTGTGTCTCTCAACTTGGAGATCACAGTCTCGGGGCTGCCCACTACTACGGCGTTCACGTCCTGCAGGTCTTGGTAGGTCATGGGAGGCCCCCCACCACCTCCCAGCCGCCTGGCGGACATCTGGCTGGCGACTCGGGATTGGTAACCCGGCGGGTCTACGTGCTCCACCGGGCCGCGCATCCGGTGCTTCTGTGCCCAGAGAAAGCCCTTCCCGATCTCCTGGGCTTTTTCATCGGTGTCGGCCACCAAGGCCCTCACCTGGTACCCAAAATGCTTGGGCCCGGGGACGAAACCAACTTCCTTGGCCGTGTCGATGTAGACCTTTTTAAGTTCTTGGGTCAGTCCAATCAGCGCGCCCAGGTTCATGTAAGCGTACTGATGCTTGGCGGCCCAGATCACGCTTTCTGGACTGCTACCGCCGGGGAACCAGATGGGAGGGTGGGGTTTCTGCACCGGCAAGACCCAGGGGTTGACGACCCGTCGCTGGTAATACTGGCCTTCGAACCGGAACGGTCCGGGTTGAGTCCAGCATTTGATTATCAGGTCGTGGGCCTCTTCGAACCGGTCTCTGTTCTCAGTCGGCGAGATTCCGGCCTGCAGCGTTTCCACCGCTCCGCCCCGGACGAAACCCGAGATTAGGCGGCCTTCGGAATAGCAGTCAATCATGGCCAATTCTTCGGCCATGCGCACTGGGTCGTTAATGGGAATTATGTTTCCCAGGATTGCGATTCGGGCCTTTTTCGTCAGCTTACTGATAACTGCAGCGTCGATGTTGGCCGACGGCTTCATATTCCAATAGGCGGCGTGGTGCTCATTGGTCATGATGCCGTCTAGACCGGCCTCATCCGCCAACACATATTCTTCATGGTACTGGTTGTAGAGGGTGTGGGCTTTCTGGGGGTCGAAATAGGAGTTGGGGAAGCTCAGGCGCCCGGAGTCATATTTTTCCAGGTCTTCTTCTTTCACATGGATATACGGTTGCTGAGTGTGGAAGAAAACTTCAACTTGTTCTTTCATTTTAGCGTCACGTCCAGGCGCAGGCTCATACGGGCGCATCCAGCGGAACGGGGCCTAGTATAGCATCAAGACACAGGTGGGCCGAAGCTGAGGGACTAAGCGATTTCGATGCCAACGGGGCAGTGGTCGGACCCCATCACGTCGGCCAGAATGAACGCGTCGGTCAATCGCTCGGCGAACTCCTGGTCCACGAAGAAATAATCTATACGCCACCCAACGTTCCGGTCTCTGGCCCGGGTCATCTGGTCCCAGTAGGAGTAGTTGTCTGGATTTTGGTTGAATATCCGAAGGGTGTCTTTATAGCCCTTAGCCAGGAATTTGTCCATCCAGGCGCGCTCCTGAGGTAGAAACCCCGAGATCTTCACGTTCTCTTTGGGCCGGGCGAGGTCGATCTCTCTGTGGGCGGTATTTACATCGCCGCAAACCACCACGTGTTTGCCGCTCTGTCTGGTCTTCTCTGCATAGGCCAAGAACGCGTCGTAGAAATCCATCTTGTATTGGAGCCGCTCGGCCGACCGCTTACCGTTGGGGAAGTAGATGTTGAAGAGGACGAACTCCCCAAAGTCGGCGATGATGGTCCGCCCTTCGCTGTCGAACCGGTCACCAAAGCCGTACTGAACGCTCTCGGGCGCCTTCTTGGTATAGAGGCCAACGCCGCTATAGCCTTTCTTTTCCGGAGTGGAAAAGAACGAACTGTAACCCTCTATTGACCTGATCTCCTCCGGAAGCTGCTCTTCATGGGCTTTGGTCTCTTGAAGGCACATGATGTCTGGGTTTTCAACGTTGAACCAAACAAGGAATCCCTTCTTGTGGACTGCCCGGAGACCGTTTACGTTCCAGGATATAACCTTCATAAGACCAACTCCTTCCTTGCCCAACTGTTCCGGCGCTGTCTGCGACCGCCCCGTGGCAGGTCAATTACTGATCTAAGACGAACCGGAACTTTCCGGTTACCAACTAGTCAAAATGGGGTGACAATTCTTTGGCCACCCGCTCCATGGAGTCCATGGTCTCGGAATGGTCCCACCCTCCGAACCCGAAGTATAGGATAACCTCTTCGATGCCGGCGGCCTCGCAATCTTTCAATACCTTTATACAATCTTCAGGGCTGCCGGTGATTATGCTGCGGTCACCCAGATCGCCGGTGGTCATAGTCTGCATCCGCTCCACAATATCCACGAAGTAGCGTATATGAGGGGGAGCGGTTGCCCGGTCCGCGGGAAACGCCGGCAGAATGCCGTGGAAATAGTGGAGTAGCCTTTCTTTGGTCTCCACCGTCTCCCGTTCGTTCGATGTCACGTTTACGAAATATGAGCACATTGCCTTGCGCCCCACATGACCAGCGGCTTCAGATTCGTTCTTAAACTCTGTCACGGCGTTTTGCAAACTGCCGAACATCATTGCAGCGGCAAATGGCGCGAATATGACGTCGAACCCGGACCGGGCGGCATGACGCAGAGTCGGTTCGCTGAAACAGGCCACGTAGATAGGCGGATAGGGTTGTTGGACCGGGCGGGGCAGCACCGTGATCTCCGGATAACTGTAATGCAAGCCCTCATGCGACGATGTCTCGAGGCTCCAGGCCTTTTTGATCACCTCAAGACCTTCAAAGAAGATCTCCTGACTCTCGGCGAAGTCCACCCCAAACGCGATGTACTCCCGGGCATCGTAGCCCCGTCCAACCGAGAGTTGGGCTCGTCCTTCACTCAGGAGGTCTAGGAGGGCAAATTCTTCAGCCACTTTCAGCGGGTGTTGGACCGGTAACAGAACGGTTGCCGGACCCAATTTCACCCGTTTGGTCTTCGCCGCCACGTTGGCCAAGAAAACCGGCGCCGACGGCAGCACACCGAACAGGCCAAAATGGTGCTCTGGGACCCAAACCGAGTTCAGCCCAATATCCTCAGCATGGAGACATTGGGCCATTACCTCTTCCAGCAACCGGCTGGGGTCCTTGCGGTCTAAGCCGTATGCCGGCGGGTTGTCGGTTAATGTGAAATAGCCGAGTTTCATAGTCCATCTCTAGCACCGGTTTGAGAACAGGTGCCCAGGTTGGCCCGATTATATCTGTTGACGCCTACCCGTCAACCAGCGGTGTCCTGCGGGTCGCCGACGGTTTTTTGCCAGTAGCGCTATGCTATTATTGCGCCCTCAAATGCTAGCCTCAATTTAGGAAATAAACCCAATGACCAAGACGGGACAGGATCATCTGGACAGCTTGCGTGACGGCCGTAGCGTTTACCTTGACGGCGAACTCGTTGGAGACGTTGTCGACCACCCTGCCTACTGCAATGCCATCAGGTCTACCGCGGCCCTTTACGACTTCCAGGCGGCCCCAGAGAACCAGGAATTGATGACCTTTGAGTCTCCTACCGGAGCTCGGGTGAACCGTTCCTGGCAGATGCCCGAGTCCTATGCGGAACTTGTTCAGCGCCGCCTTGCCCTAGAGGCCTGGGCGGAACAGACAAACGGGTTTTTAGGACGGTCTCCCGACCATGTGGCCTCGTCATTGTGCGGCATGATGATGCGCCTGGACCTGTTCGAAGCCCACGGTGAAAAACGAGCAAAAGCATTGGAAGAATACTTCGAGTACGTTCGGGACCACGACCAGTTCGTTACCTACGTGGTAGTTAGCCCCCAAGCGGACCGCTCTAAAGGCGTAGGAGGGCAGGCTGACGAATTCCTGGTTGCCGGCATCTGCGATGAGGATTCCCAGGGCATCACCGTAAAGGGGGCCAAGATGCTAGGCACGAGCTGCATCATGGCCAACGAAGTGCTGCTAGGCACGATCCAGCCCATGCAACCCGGCGAGGAGAAATACGCGTTCTCTGCAGCCATCCCTCTGGGCTCCAAGGGAGTAAAGCTACTATCAAGAAAATCGTACGAGGCTTCAGCCGTCTCTGAATTCGACAATCCTCTGTCGTACCGGTTCGACGAGAACGATGCGGTGGTCTACTTCGATGAGGTTAAGGTGCCCTGGGAGAGGGTATTCGTCCACCGTGACCCGGCAATGTGCCGCACCCAATACCACGAGACCCCGGCCCACGTTTTCCACAACTATCAGGCCCAGGTCCGGTTGATGGTTAAGCTGAGGTTCCTGGTGGGTGTTGCTCGCAAAATCGCCGAGACAACCAACATCATCACCATCCCTCAAGTCGTCGAAAGTTTAGGAAGCTTGGCGGGAATGGCAGGTCTGATCGAAGGGATGGTCCATGGAATGGAGGCCAAGGGTTCGTTCGTCGGAAAATACTACGTCCCCGACCGGCACCTGATGTATGCCTCCCAGGTGCAGGCACAGCAGATGTACCCGGAGGTGATTCAGGCGATACGGCAATTGACTGGCGGCGGGGTGATAATGCTGCCCTCAGGGGCCGTCGATTTCGCTGGAGAAGAGACGGCTGGCCTGATCGAGAAAACCCAGCAGTCGCCCGTGGTGAACGCTAAAGACCGGGTCAAGATATACAAATTGGCTTGGGACGCCATCGGCTCGGAGTTTGGCTCCCGGCACACCCAATACGAGATGTTTTATGCCGGGGCCCAGTTTGCCGTTCGCAACCATTCGTTCCGGACCTATGACTGGGGGAAGGCCACCGGCATGGTGGAACGCTTCATGGACAGCTACGACCTGCCGGAATAGAGTTTTAGGCGGCTTTTTACGCCTTTACTTACCGTACCTTAGGAATTTGTTGAGGATCCGATGGCTGCTGCGATTGTTCAGACCTTGTCAGCGAATCCAGTGACACTAAAAGGCTTGGCTAAGAACTCTACCCGGATCAACCCACCCGCCCAGTTTAAAAAATCTTTCTGAGGCATTCTTGACGTGAAAAGGACTTGGATGTCGGGACGGGTCTGCAGCAAGGCTTTAGCTAATTCGATCCCGCCCATGTAGGGCATTGAAACATCACTGAGCAAGATATCGATTGGCGATCAAGTTGGCTGTTCGCCAGATCAAGTGCCTCGCGCCCATTTACTGCAACCAGAACCTGGTACACGTCCCGGCGTAGGATCGTTAGGGAAAATTCAAGCAACGCTTCGTCGTCTTCCGCCAACAATACGGTCATCCCTTGGGAGCCGTCAGTCCTATGATTTTCTAGCGTCCTCAATGGAGTTCTACAACTTATTTGGCATTTATGAATCGCCTTGGCCGGGCGGGTCCGGGGGTTTTACTCGATTCCCACGATCGCAACACTCGGGTTGGAACTGGTCAAGGAAGAATCGCTAGACCTGGTCCTTCTGAAACCTGATTTTCCAGACAAATTGATGATTGAAGTGATAAGAGAATTAAGAGAATTCTCTGATGTGCCGCTGGTGGTTTTGAATCATCAGA
>VFHF01000147.1 GCA_009392095.1 SAR202 cluster bacterium | reverse complement strand
GGCGTTACGTCCCATCCCGTCTTTTCCCGAAACCTCGATATGGCGTTGGCAGGCGATCTGGATGGTGACGGCCAACCAGAGTTCGTTGTGTTTGACTAGCCTTTCCGGGAGGCCGCCGCTTTGCGCCGCACGCCGGACGGAGGAGCGATTGCTTGGCAGGCGACCGTTGGCGGTAAAGCAATGACCAACTTGGCGTCGGTAGAATCGGGTGCTGGGATCTCTCTGGGTGTCGGGCGGGACGACTGGGTGTTGCGAATCTGGTGGCTCCTTAGACGTCAGGCACCCCTTTAACCAGGCATCTAGAGAGATGCCTGGTTAAAACTCCGCCATCAGCACCCACATGGGACCCTTGCCAACATCGTAGACATCATTGGGCTCTAGTTCTCCGCTTTCTTGGTCGATGCGGTAGGAAGCCAGCTTCCCGGTCTCCAAGCCGGCCGCGTAGAGGAAGGTGCCCCGAAGGTCGATGCTGAAAGCCCGTGGGACAGCCTCGGTGGGTGTCTGGGCGATGGGTGAGAGATGGCCGTTATTCAGGTTCACCCGGAAGCCGGCGATGCTGTTGTGGCCCCGGTTGGGCGCGTACAGGAACTTACCATTGGGCGTGATCTGAATCTGGGAGCAGGAGTTCTGGCCGTCGTACCCTTTGGGCAGTGTGGACACGGTCTGAATGGGGTGAAGGTTGCCCTTGTTCGATTCGTAGTTGTAGACGGTAACGCTGTTGCCCTGCTCGTTGGACGAATAAACGATGTCCATCCCCGGGTGGAAACAGATATGGCGCGGGCCGTCCAATTCTCTGGGGTTGGTCCGGGTCGGAGACAGGGGGGTCAATCTGCCGGATTCGGCGTCGAACCGGAATTGGAATATTGCGTTAGCGCCGTTCAGCGACCCGTTAGCGATGTGGGGGACAAAGGCGTAACGGTTGGCAGGGTCGGTCTGGATATAGTGGGCGCCTATGTCGGTCTCACGCCAAACCACGGGCGGGTCGGATATCGTGCCGTCATCGCCGATGCTGTGGACTGCGGCGGTCTTCTGATAGTAGTAGGCCGACAAGAGGTATTTACCGGTCTTGTCAGTCGACATGTGCACCGGATCGCCCTCGAGCGGTATGGAACCGATGAGCGAAAGACCGCCATTCTTGCGGTCGATCTTGAAGCTGGTCATCCCAAAGTCGCCAGCCTTGCGGCGGCCGGCGAAAAGATATTTTTGGTCTGGGTCGATTGCTATGGGAGCGGGTCGGCCTTTGAGTTCCGCGTCGCCTAGGTGTTTCAATTTACCTGTCTTAGGGGTTACCGAGAAGATGGCAATCCGATCTTCTTCTTGGACGGACACATACATGTAGTTAGCCAATGCCTTGCCTCCGGGGGAGTGTGGTAGCCGAAAATGATATTAACACTCAAATGGCCCCAAGGGTGAATTGCGCAGGGTTAATTTCTAAAAATGGCCTGCAAACCGGCAATGATGAGTAGGGTGGGGATGCCCTGGCAGCGGATTAACTGTTATACTGAATCAGGCAACGACTAAGTTCGTAACACGTACGTCTGGAACGTGCGGTTATGCCGCAATATTTAGTTTGACCGTAATCTTGGGCCTGAGAGTGTGACTTGGCTCGGTAAAGCAGTCAAGGAGTAAACCTCTCAGTGAGTTTCGAAGATTTTTCCCTTCATCCTAAAGTGCTGGCCGGCGTCAGTTCCGCTGGGTTCACCAAACCCACCCCGATTCAGCAACAAGCAATCCCCTTTGCCCTAAAAGGACGCGATGTCCTAGGCTTAGCCCAGACTGGTACCGGCAAGACCGCCGCATTCGCTCTACCCATCCTCCACCGCCTGGCCACCACGCCGCCGAAAAAGGGCGTTCGCTGCCTGGTGATTGCGCCCACCCGGGAACTGGCCGAGCAGATTCTCCAATCTTTCCGGGAATTGGGACAACACCTCGGTATCAGAAGCATCGCCATCTACGGTGGCGTCTCCAAAGGCCCGCAACTGGCCGGACTACGCAGAGGGGCCCAGATCGTGGTCGCTTGCCCCGGACGGTTACTCGACCATGTGAGCCAGAAGGACATAAACCTCACCGGCGTCGAAATCCTAGTCCTGGACGAAGCAGACACAATGTGTGACATGGGCTTCTTGCCCGACGTGCGCCGCATCCTGGACCACGTACCCTCCGAACGGCAGACACTTTTCTTCTCCGCCACCATGCCCAATGAGATCAGGACGCTGGCAGTAAAGATTCTGAAGGACCCGGAAACAGTCCAGATCGGGACCATCGCACCGGCCAAGACCGTGTCCCATTCGCTATACCCAGTTCCAGACAAGAAGAAACGAGACCTGCTGGTGGCCCTGTTGCAGCAGACTCCCACCGGCCGGGTGCTGGTCTTCACCCGCACCAAACACCGTGCCCGCACGCTGGCCTTGGAATTAGCGAAACATTCGTTCAGGGTAGCCGCGCTACAGGGGAACATGTCCCAGAACGCCCGTCAGCAGGCGATGGACGGGTTCCGGGCTGGTAAATTCGATATCATGGTGGCCACTGACATCGCCGCTCACGGTATCGATGTCCCAGAAGTGTCCCACGTTATCAACTTCGACTTCCCGAACACTGCCGACACCTACCTCCACCGCATCGGGCGCACCGGCAGGGCCGAGCAGACCGGAGAAGCATTCACCTTCGCCGGGGCCGACGACGCCAACATGGTCCGCGAGGTTGAACGGGAACTGGACGTAAAGATCGAACGAAAGCGATTGGAAGGGTTCGACTACGGCAACTTCACCCCGGAGGAACAGTTCCGGGAAGAACGGATGGGACTGCGCCGTGTCGGCGGCCAGAGCAACGGCGGACGAGCCGGACGGAGCACTCGGGATCCAGGGCCAAGGACCGGTCAGAACAACGGCCGGAACAACGGGCGAAGAAATAATGGGTCTTGGAATAACGGGGCTCGTCCAGACCGCTCTCCCGACGCAAGACCTCGGACAGATTCAAACAATGGGAACCGGTCGGACCAGCCCGCTGGCGCAACCCCGCAAGGCGCCTCGGACAACGGCCGCCGTACCGAGCAGCCGGTGGGCTTGAACGCACGGCCCGGTTATGCCAGTAGACGTCGCTCGCCCCAGCCGTTAGGACGGGCGGACCGATCAGAATCGCCCAATGGAAGAAGCTCAGGTCAGATACTAGGCCGACCCCAAGCGACCGAGGCTGAAGACCGTCGCCGGTCAGGCCAAGTATTGGGACGAAGCACCAGGCCAGATGCATCTAACGGACGGACCAGACGCCCGAAACAGAGCGCTCCGTCGTTCCATCCCCGTCCGGCACGCCCAGGTAGGCCCGGCAAGTCAGGAAGCCGCCCCGCTGCCCGGCGCTAACGCCCTACTGGGAGCCCGAACTTGTCCGGCGGCCCACCTTCCTTCTACCTAATTCTTCCTTCACGCAGACCCACGCCTGAAGGAAGAATAATGGTATGGCCAACGGCGCAGTGAATCCCGGCAGCAACGCAAAGGGTACGGGCACGGCCGGTAGTAGCGTGGGCAAGAATGTCGGAGGCAGATTACCTCGGCGGAGGTTGACCAAATGGGCCGCCAACGCCATGGCTATCGATTTCGCCACGATCCCACCCAGCTCCACGCCTAAGAATGCGGCCACAGGCACTCCAATCCCCCGTCGCGACGGCCGGCGGAGATAAACCAGACGGCGAATTCGCCGCCAGCGGCTCCGATGAGCCCAAAGAACATGGCGGCGATATACAGTCTGGAGAACTTCGTAGCCTGCGCCTGATTATAACCATCGGGATGCCAGATATGAGAGAAGCGCCCCGTTTAAACAGAGCGCTCCTCTCATGAATCAAAGTTTCTGGGATTTGCCGGGTCAGGCTTACGGGCCCGTCGTCATGATGTAATAACTAACGCTTGATTGGGAACATGGGCAGCAGTTCTTCGCCCAGAATATCAAGCTGTTCCATGGTCTCGTCGGCGGGACAGAGAGGGCGCATCACGAATTTGGAACCGCCGGCATCGATATATCTCTGTACGTATTCCGCCACCTTCTCGACTGGACCCACCGCGGTGAACTCGGTGAAATGTGCGTCGGGCCGGGGACGCGTAACGAACCGGCTGGCCTTCTCGGTAGCCTCTGCCACATCGTCTGAGATGTAATAACCCATCAGGACACCGACATGGTCGTCTTCAATCTCACGGTGGTATTCATTGGCGGTCTCAAAGAGGATGCTGCAACCCTCATTCACTTCTTCGGGGGTTGCGCTGGAGACCAGCCAACCGTCGCCGACCCGGCCAACCCGCCTGGCGGCGGCGGGTGACCGGCCTCCGATCCAGACCGGCGTGGAAGGCTGCAAGTACGGCTTTGGGGTGACGGTCGCATTGTGGCAGGTGAAGAACTCGCCCTCGTGCGTTACATCTTCCTCTTCCCACAGGCGGCGCATCAATTGAATCGCCTCATCTGTTCGGGGGCCGCGCCGTTCCTTGGTCACGCCGCAAGCCTCGTATTCCTCCGGTTCCTCTTGGCCCAGTCCTACCGCGGGGAAGAACCGTCCTTGGGACAGATAGTCCAGGGTGGCGACCTGCTTGGCCAGCACCACGGGATTACGCAGAGGCATTGCCAGTACGCTGGTCCCAACCTTTAGCCGGTCGGAATACGCTAGAACCATGGAACAGGCCATCATAGGCTCAAGACTGAACTTCTCGCCAACGATCCGGTCGCTAAGCCAGAGGGAGTCGTAGCCGTGTTTGTCGCCGACTTCCACCAACTTTCGAAGATCGTCGTGGTTCTCTCCACCCTCTCCGTAGGCTCCTGGCATGTAACCGATGGCAATACTCATTTAATCTCTCTAAAGCAGACATCTATTGGCGTTCGAGGCTGGCCTAAGTATAACCCAATCCGGCTCGAACCCGACTTAACCGGCGATGGGGTCCATCCCGGCCTCGGTGCGGGCGTCGTTGATGTGGTCCAGTATCCGTTGCCGCAGTGGCGCGATCTCGTATCCGATGTCGGCCAGCATCCGGCTGTTGTCGACGTTGTAGACGTGGGGCACCAACTGGTCGCCGGTGGAGATCTCGGCGGCGGGGATGATGTCCCGGACGATGTCAGCCATGTCTTTGATCGTGCACATGGTTCCGCCGCTGATGTAGATTGGATGGTTCAGGTCCTCGGCTAGGGCGGCCCTAACGAATATCTCGGCTGCGTCCTCGGCGTGGATCATGGGCGATTGCTCGTCCTGGTGGAAGGGCATGCTCACCGGCTTGCCGATGGCCGGCAGAGACATCATGAGCCCGCCGATCATGCCAGTCATGCCGGTGACCCTGCCGTGGCCGAACACCGTGCAGATGCGCACCCCTCTCAGGTCCAGGCCGTGCCGGTCGATGTAACGTTTGGCGGAGAAGTCGTTTACCGACTTCGTCATGCCGTAGACGTTGATTGGGTCGTTGAGGTCGTCCTCGTTTATCGGCCGTTCGCCGAAGGTTGTTTGGACGCCGTAGACGGCGATGGAGCTGGCGTAGACCACTCTTTCGATGCCGGTCCAGCGTGCAGCCTCGAAAACGTTATTGGTACCTCCGATGTTGACCTGCATGGCGTAGTGATGCCGTTCCTCGGTGTCTGGGGGAAGCAGCGCAGCCATGTGGATGATCTTGTGGACCCCGTTGGTGTTGATGGCTTCTAGCAGATGGGGCAGTTGGGTCACATCGCCCCGGTACATCTTGATGCGGTCCAGGTAGGGCTCCAGGGTGGCCCGGGGCGGTGCTAGGTCGAAGCAGACCACCTCTTCTCCCCGGTCCAATAACTTGCGAATGATTCTATTGCCGATGAATCCGGTGCCGCCAGTGACCATCACGGACATGAGTTGCCTCCGAGAGCAGAGCTGCGTTTAACTCGCCAGTCTGGCGAGTTCCGTAAATCATATAGGCGCGGAGGAGACCCCGCAATGCCAAGCTGGATTTACATACAAACGGGCAAATGTACCGACCCTCATCAACCTAACCTCCGATGGTAGGGGTATAGCATCGGAGGTTAGGTTCGTAAGCACCATTTGTAGGTCACGCCAGGCAGATTACCTTGAGACGATGGCGGTATCCGCTCAGCCGTTCCGTCTTGCTCCATGGCGCCTAAAGCGGCCGCTTGCCCGGGATTCCAACGCCTCTAGGGTAACGGGCTGGGGTTAGCATCGTTTTCTCCACGGATATAACAACCCGGTCGTCGGTGAGTCCGTCGACTATCACCGTGGACACCCTTTCTATGTGCCCGCCCAACTCTTTCAGTGCGTTCTCTGCCGAGTACTGTTCCGACCAGTCGCCACCGTGCTTCAGGGCGACCAGCCGCCCACCGGGTTTACAGAAGGGCAAGCTGAATTCCAACAGCAACGGGAGCTTGGCCAATGCCCGCACCACCACCAGGTCAAAGGCATCCCTTAGGTCATTCTCATGGGCCAGGTCCTCGGCGCGCCTGGTATAGATAGAAACGCTTTCCAGGCTAAGCTTGTCCACGATGTGATGCAGGAACGCCGTCTTCTTGGCAACAGATTCCACCAGGGCAAGTTTTATCTCGGGGAAGACCAGTTTTAGCGCCAAGCCAGGCAATCCGGCCCCTGCGCCTACGTCGATCATTCGTAATGGCACGTTCTTAGAGTTGGTCAGGGCCTCGCCTGCCGTGAGACACACCGTTAACGAGTCCAAGAAATGCTTGACCTGCACATCGTCGTACTCGATGATGGCGGTCAGGTTGGCCCGTTTATTCCAGTCAGCCAACTCGTGGAAATAGACCTCGAACTGGTCCAGTTGTTCATCGGACACGGGGATGCCCAATTGGTATGCGCCGGCCTTTAGTAGTTCCATTCTTTCAGGCATATCCGACTATTATAGCCGGGCCGATTCAGTCACAGGGCACGTTCGGGCAAATTGACACTGTGAGAAGCCGGGCCGTAAAATGACCACCAACACCCGGCTTGCCCGGTAATGACCAGGGCCGAAGTGAGGGAACCATGGCAACAAAAGCCTATCTATTGATTGAAACTGCAGTCGGCAAGACCCGCGATGTGGCCAACACATTGACCGGACTACCGGGCATCACCACGGTGGACGTGGTCACGGGTCCCTACGACATCATCGCGGTGGTATCCGGTGAGGACATGACCGTTGTCGGAGACTTGGTCACCGGCCACATCCACACCGTTACCGGCGTCGTGCGCACCGTCACCTGCGTGGCAGTCGGCAGTTAGTTTCCCAACCAGACACTAAGTCCCGAAACGGACATTCGCAGGAGATTCACAGTGGAGTTCAAGTTCACTGCCGAGGACGAAGAGTTTAGGACAGAGCTTCGGGCGTTCATGAAGACCGAGCTTCCTGACCCATGGGAAGGCGCGGGCCGTTATCCTGAAGACGACGACTGGGACCTGAACCGGGTCATCCGCCAAAAGATGGCTGAGAAGGGCTGGCTCACCATGCACTGGCCGGAGGAATACGGCGGCCAGAACGCGTCTCCGGTGAAGTCGGCTATCTACAACGAAGAGATCGCGTACATGCGCGCCCCCGGACGGGATATCTTTGGCGTGCGCATGCTTGGCCCTACTTTGATGATTCACGGCTCCGAGGAGCAGAAGAAGACTCACCTCCCCTCAGTGGCCAAAGGCGAGATTCAATGGTGCCAAGGCTACAGCGAACCCGAGTCGGGGTCCGACCTAGCCTCCCTCAGCACACGTGCCGTTCGCGACGGCGATGAACTAGTGATTAACGGCGCCAAGGTCTGGACGACCATGGCCCACCGCGCCGACTGGATCATGCTGCTGACGCGCACCGACCCAGATGCCCCCAAGCACCGTGGCATCAGCTTCGTGTTGGTGGATATGAAGAGTCCCGGAGTGTCGGTCCGTCCCATCATCAACATGGCCGGCGGTCATGAGTTCAACCAGGTGACCTTTGACGACGTCCGCGTGCCCAGGGCCAACGTGGTCGGCGACGAAGACCGGGGTTGGTACGTGGCAGTGACCCTGTTGGATTTCGAGCGCTCGGGCATTGACTATTCCGCATCCGCCCGGCGGTTGCTGGACGACACCAAGGAGTTCGCCACCGAGACCAAGCGCAACGGAGTGCCCCTAATTGAGATTCCTTGGGTGCGCACCCTGATGGCCGACCGGTACATCGACTGCGAAGTGGCCCGTTTGATGGCTTACAACGTGGCCTACATGCAGTCCCAGGACCTCATCCCTACCAAGGAAGCGTCCATGAGCAAGGTCTTCGGCAGCGAGGTGGTCCAACGGGTGACCGAGGCTGCCCTGGACATCCTGGGCATGTACGGTACCCTGGGCCGGGAAGACAAATGGGCGCCATTGAACGGCCGGGTACAGGAAAACTGGATGAACGCCTTTGCCGGTACAATTGCCGCCGGAACATCAGAGATTCAGCGCAACATCATCGCTGGACGAGGACTGGGTTTGCCACGCGGTTAGTTTCCTAGACGTAAGTCAGATAGAGAGAAGGGCCTGCTGTATGCGGGCCCTTCTCTTTTTACCAGGGTGACCCGTGCAGAGCCGTTGCCCCCACTCTAACGCTCCCCCGTGCGTGGGAGTAGGCGACAATAGGCGGC
>VFHF01000146.1 GCA_009392095.1 SAR202 cluster bacterium | reverse complement strand
CCTCAGCATATCCGGTTCGGTATTTCTGGACCAACGGGGTGAGGGTAGCGGAGCGGTGACACTGGAAGGTGGTCAGTGCACGGTCCACGCCCGCCTGGTCGTAAACGCCGGCACGAGTGTGGAATGGACCAACCGAGGGGATACGGACACTTCGATTCAGTTCGGACCTGGCGTTTTGCCCGAGTTGGGCGTGAACCCGCTCCAACTCTCGGCGGGAGACACTTTCTCTCATCGGTTCGATCAACCTGGGACGTTCAATTACCAGTGCAGGGGCGACGAGGGCTCCCCACAACCGGCGCAGATCATGGTGGAACCGGCAGATTCCGTGCGGGAACAGCGGGACAACTACCCTAACATCCTCTTCCTAGAGGGTTCATTCGATCTGCTAAAAGGGACATCCTTGGACGGCTGGATGGTCTTTGACATTCCCGAGGGCACCAAGATCCAGAACCTGCGCTGGCGCGCCGGAGATAGCATCACAATCAGGTTCTAGGGTATCAGCTGGGCGCCAGTTCTCCCCGCTAAAATGATTACATCCCTCGGGATAAGCTCCTCTAATCGGCAGCTCTTGTCCCCCTTGTCTCCGATGGCGGCTGGTTGGAATCATGGCATAAACGAACAGGAGCATCTATGCGCCGGTTTTTGGACATGCTCGTTTATGGCGGTGAGAAAAGGGTAGTGGATGGCGCGGCTCCACCTCAGATCGGGAGGCGTCTATTCCACGTGGTAGCCGGTTCCTGCATCCCTTTAGCTGGCATCTTCCTCTCAGAGACAGTCATGATCTGGGCGCTGGCAATACTGGCGGCCCAAGGGTTGGTGTTGGACTTGGTCCGCTTCAGGGTCGGTTGGCTGAACGCGCTGTTCATGCGCTCGATGGCCCCGCTTTTGAAAGAGGACGAGGCCGGCCACATAACCGGCGCCACGTACATGCTCATCGCAGCGCTGATCGTCTTCGTGCTGTACGGGAAAGAAGTGGGTATCCCGGTCATGTTTTTCTTGTCCCTGGGTGACCCGGCGGCGGCGATGATGGGACGACGCATGCCGGGCCCAAGGATATTAGGCAAGTCTCCCGGAGGTACGGCAGCGTTCATCGGAGTTGGGGCGACGGCAGTCGCGGTGCTATTGGCGACAGACGGAATTGACCATCATTGGGCGCTTTGGGTGGGAGTTACAGTGGCCGGGGTGGTGGAGCTTGCATCCATTCCGCCCGATGACAACCTGGCGATACCATTGCTGGCCGGCACAGCCATGTTCCTGCTGGGAGTTTAGTTAAGTGGACGTGACAAAATCCATGGTGACGCTAGCCGTCATGGCCGAGCATGATACATTGATGCCACTAACGGAAGGGCCAATGTCAACTGAACCCTGCTCGCATGTCACTGTTACATAACTGACCGTTCGTCCCGCAGATATGGATGCGGACCGGAATGTAAATAACGCCGTCTACCTTGCGTATTTTCACCAGTCTCGCCTGGAGCATGTAGCCCGTCGCGGTGTATGGCGCCCGCGTGGTTCCCAGGACGATAACCTCTTCGCCTTGGCAGAACATACCTGTCGATACTTGGCCCCGTCATCTTACGGTGATGTGCTGTCGATCTGGACCGCAACGCACGCTGTTGGCCGAACAGCTTCCAGTTGGTCTATCGAATTTGGCGTGAGAGCGACTGTGCACTGATTGCCGCTGCCCATTCCGTGCAAGTGTGGCTAGATGGAAGCCAACAGCCTACATCGCTGCCGCCTCCCGTGCGAGAGGGACTTACTGCTTCTTTGTGTACCGATCTGCCAAAGATGCCCCCACGTGATTAGGTTCATTCACGATCCATTCAGGCTTTCCCATGTGTTTACCGGGGTTATATTAAGTAATCCCATCGAATTCGGTAATTTCTGCCCGTTCGCGCTGGAATTTTACGTAGGCTTGCTTGGTTAACAGCGGCCGGTGATTGGCTTTCACCTCTTTGGCCCGCTTGGCCCCGTCAGCCAGCAGTTCAATCACCACCATGGCCATGATCTTGGCTGGGACGATCACCGCCGAATCGTAGTCGGTGATGACGTACTCCTTGCTGTGTCCCGGGCCGACCGCTCCGGCGGTGTAGGGATGGCAGGCAGGCATGATGTGGCTCAGGTCTCCCATGTCTGTGGACCCGCCCCGGTTTCGGCGGGCCGGCATCACCAACGTGCTCTGTTCTCCCAACAGACCGATTGCCGTGCGCCTAAAGATGTCTTGTAACTTGGTGTCGTGGCGCATTGGCAGATAACCTGGAATGGTGGTGATGTTCACCGATGCTCCGACGGCCATAGCCCCAGCCCGGAAACAACGGTCCACCGCCTCAGAATTCTCAACCACAACTTTGGGAGTCGCGGATCGGACACGCCACTCCAGCCTCACGTCAGATGGAACTGCGCTGACCGCCTCGCCTCCCTTGGTCATTATCCCGTGGATGCGGACGGTGTCGTCGGCTCGGTGGGTCTCCCGGAGTGCGTTGATGGCCTGGATCGCGAAGGAGGCCGCGTTCAGGGCGTTGACACCACGGTGGGGCAGGCTGCCGGCATGGGCGCCGACGCCGGTGTACCTCACGAACTTCACGACGTGGCCGTTGCTGGTCCCGCCCATGGCGAACCGCCGTTCGCCCATGTCGCTGGCGGTATGGCACATCATGGCGATGTCCACATCGTCGAACTCGCCGAGCCGGATCAGCTCTTGCTTGCCCCCTAGGAATTCCAGTTTGCCCTGATTCCTCATCTCCAGCCGTTGCTCGACCTCGATGAACTCCTCAGCAGGAACGGCGAAGGGCACTATTTCCCCAGATAGCTGAGCAGTGACCTCAGGGGTCAAAAGACCCATGGTCGCTCCCAACATCATGCCGATCTGACAGTGGTGGCCGCAGGCGTGGGCCGCGCCGGTGTCGGGGTCGGCGTGGGGGTGCTCGGTTACCACCAGGGAATCTAGTTCACCGATCACGGCCACCGACGGGCCGTCCCCCGCGCCGCCCTTGATGCGTCCTTTAAGTCCAGTGAGGGCCAGTCCCCTCTGGTGGGAGATGCCCAATTCCTGAAATTTCTCGGCGACCAACTGGGCGGTCTTCACTTCACGAAAGCCGGCCTCGGGATTGGCCAGGACCTGCTGGGCAAGGCCCACGATCTCCTTCTTGCGCTTCTCGATGGTCTCGCAGGCAAGTTTCTTGAGCTCTTCGACTGAAAGTGAAGGTGTTGTCATGTATTATGCGGCTCTGACAAAAGGGTAGGTGTGGTCATGGGATACTAGCTCTTGTAGGTCTCTTCCGTGGCTAGGCTGCGCATGAATTTCAGGTATTCGGGGATGGACATGTCCGGCCGTTGCCCGCCGACAATGCTGTTGCCATGGGAGGCGTTGTCGCCTAATAGGTCGATGACCGTGTAGGCGATGGCCTTGGCCCCTTTTATCACGGCCAAGTCGTAGTCTTCGATAACATAGGTCGCGCCGTGGCTCAGGCCTGTGGCGCCGCCCACGTAGGGGTGGATGACCGGCATCAGGTGGCTGATGTCTCCCATATCGGTGGAACCGCCACGGTGGTCCACGTAGCCAACATTCTCCTCGCCGACCAGCTCGGCGGCGTTAGCCCTGAAGATCTCCGCCATGGCCTTGTTCTGCTGCAGGGGCATGTAGCCGGGGATGGTCTGAATCTTGACCTCAGCGCCCACCGCCATGGCCCCGGCCCGGAGAGCCCTGTCAACCTTCATGTTGGCGTCCATAAGCGCTTCTAGGGTGCGACCCCGGACGAATGTTTCCATGCGCACATCGGCCGGCACTGCGCTAACCGCTTCACCGCCCTTGGTGATGATGGGGTGGACGCGGATGCTGTCCTCGTCCCTGAATGTCTCACGGTTGAAGTTGATGGCAGTCATGGCCATCATTGCGGCGTTCAAGGCGTTGATGCCTAGGTGCGGCGCCCCTCCTGCGTGGGAGGCCCGGCCGATGAACTGGATGCGCTTGGCCACCGTGCCGTTGTTGGTGTTGCTGATGCACATCAGCTTTTCAGCGGGGTTGCTGGTGGTGTGCAGCATCATCGCCATGTGGACGTCGTCGAACTCGCCAAGCCGTACCAGTTCCGGTTTGCCGCCCAGGAACTCGATCCTGTCTTCCCGGCGCAGTCCGTCCCGGTATTCGATCTCGATGTACTCCTCGGCCGGGACAGCCATGAAAGCGATGCGTCCCGCCAGAGAATCCAGCACGTCTGAGTTAGTGAGAGCCGTGGCCGCGCCTAGCATCATGGCTATTTGGCAGTGATGTCCACAGGCGTGGGCCGCGTTTGTTTCTGGGTCGGCGTGTGGGTGCTGGGATACGATCAGAGAGTCCAGTTCTCCCAACACAGCCAGTGTTGGGCCAGGGCTACTGCCCGCCGTCTCAGCCTTCACACCGGTTATGCCCAGGCCGCTCTTGGGCTGCATACCCAATTCGGCGAACTGCTGGGCAACCAAGTTGGCGGTCTTAAACTCGCGGAACCCAGGCTCAGGGTTCTTCAAAATCGTTTTGGCCAGAGCGACGAGTCCATCGGCCCGGGCGTCGATTATCTCCGCGGCTTTGTGTTTCAGGTCCTCTTTCGAGGGCATTGAGCAATCTCCAATTAAGCCGCTTTCCAGCAAGGTTTTGATCGGGCACCCAACGGCGGCTTAGATTGTATCAAAGGCAGCCTGGGATGGGTATCCCGGAGTGTATAATGGCCGGGCCGTGGCTGATGCCAACACTAGGCTCATATCTCACTTTGCCTCACTGTTTCCAAGCGCAGTTATGAAGATAATAATCGCCCCTCAGGGGTTCAAAGGCGGCATCTCCGGTCTTGAAGCCGCCCGCGCCATCGCCCGAGGGGTCTTGGCGGCCGCTCCCGAGGCCGAAACCTTGCTGCTCCCAGTTGCCGACGGCGGGGACGGGACGCTGCATGCCCTGGTCGATGCCACCGGCGGCGAGATATTCACCAGCACCGTTACAGGGCCTATAAGCCAGCAGGTGGAGGCCCAATGGGGCGTCATGGGCGATGGACGCACCGCCGTGATCGAGATGGCCAGGGCCTCGGGGTTGGCTATGGTGCCGCCTCGGAGGCGCAACCCCAGGGTAACCACCACCCTGGGCACCGGCCAGATATTGAAAGAAGCGGCGGAAAAGGGCTTTAACCGGGTGATCGTGGGACTGGGCGGCAGCGCCACCAACGATGCCGGCGCCGGTATGGCCACCGCTTTGGGAGTTCGATTCCTTGACTCTCGCGGCAACGCCCTGCCCCCCGGCGGTGCTGCTTTGGTCAGCTTGGACCGGCTTGATACCTCGGGGCTGTTACCGCGTCTCACAGGCATGGAGATCATAGCCGCCACAGACGTGACTAACCCGTTGTGCGGTCCGACCGGTGCTTCGGCGATCTTTGGCCCCCAAAAAGGCGCTTCGAAAGACGTTGTAGCCGAGCTGGACGCTGCACTGCTCAATTTCGCCCAGGTGGTCAAGAGAGATACCGGGTACGACGTTTTGGACATCCCTGGGGGCGGCGCTGCTGGAGGACTGGGAGCGGGGCTGATCGCATTCGCTGGAGCGAAGATACAATCGGGCATCGATATGGTCTGCGAGGTTCTGGATTTTGACCGCCACCTGGCCGGGGCGGACCTGGTTATTACTGGAGAGGGGCGGGCCGACCGGTCCACGGTATTCGACAAAGCACCGGTGGGAGTGGCACGCCATGCCAAGGCCCACAGTGTGCCAACGGTCCTGCTTGCTGGCAGCTTGGGCGAGGGCCACGAAGAACTGTACCAACACGGTGTGGCGTCGATACTGTGCATCTCCGACGGCGCCATGACCTTTCAACAGGCGTTGAGCCGGACCGGAGCGATGCTGGAGGGGACGGCGGAGCGTGCGATGCGATTGTTCCTGATTAGCCCCTAAAAACCGGCGACGCGTTCAGATGACTCCCCGTTCCTGCAGTTGTTTCAATTCCTCATCATCCATGCCAAGGTAACGCCGGTACACGAGGGCGTTGTCGTGGCCCAATGAGCCGGATCCGCGCCAGATATTTCCCGGCGTTTCGGAGAATTTCGGAAGGATTCCGATCCCTTTGACCCTCCGGCCCAGTTGCAGGTCATCCCATTCGGTATGGACCTCTCTGGCCCGATAATGGGGGTCTTCGGCGATCTCATCGGGGGTCATCACCGCGCTGCAACCCACCTGGGCGGCGTTCATGATTTCCACAACTTCCGGCACCGTGTGGTCATCCAGCCAACCCTGTAACACGGCGGCGAATTCGACCCCGGCTTTGGATTCGCTGTTGGTCCGTGCGTCCTGAGCGAATTCGTCGGTAGGATCCAGACCCACGACCGCGCAAACGCGATTGAAGACTGTACCGACGGCCGCTATGGCCACCCAGCCGTCCTTGGCGCGGTAGTTGCTGAAGGGTTGTCCCCGTCCGGCCTGGTTACCCTGGCGTTCGCGTGAAACCCCCAACTCGAAAAAATCGATCATCGTGTTGGACATCCCCCGGTGCACGGCCTCGAATTGCGCCAGGTCGATGACCTGTCCCTGTCCGGTGCGCTGGGCGTGGATGTAGGCCGCCAATGAAGACCACAGGCAAACGTGGGCCGTCGCGTAATCCCCGGCCAGCGGATTGGAGACCATGGGAGGTTCCGGATCAGGCGGCCCAGTGATGCCCATGGTGCCGCCGAATGCCTGGCCGATGGGGTCGTACGAGGCCCGGTTAACATATCCGGGATGGCCGTTCTGCCCGTATCCAGACACGTGGGTGATGACTATCTTGGGGTTGGTGGCCAGGACGGTGGCGTCGTCTAAGCCCCACTTCGTATAGGTGCTGGCCTTAGAGCTCTCCATCCAGATGTCGGCGCCGGCGACCATGCGGAGGAACAGGTCCCGGCCCTCGGGAACCGAAAAATCTAGGGTAGCGAAGAAGGTATTGCGCCGGTCTTGGACCCACATCGTACCCACCGTGGGACCATCCGGATTCTCTAGCGGGAGACCCAGGCTCCGTAGGATATCGCCGACGCCTGGACGCTCGATCTGAACCACCTCAGCTCCCATCTCGGCGGCTAAAGTGGCCGCAAAAGGCTGGGCGATGATGGTGCCGGTTGAGAGGATGCGCACCCCTTGTAGCGGACCGAATTGCTCCGGGAGAAGCGGTTCCGGTCTGGACGCCATCTAGACGATCCGCTCCTTGGTAAAGCCCAGCACCTGAGCGGAAAGTTCGATGGAACGTTCGGCGTCGATCTCATCGAAGGCCTCGGAACAGGTGCCGCTGGGCAAGAACTCCGGGTAGCGGGTGATGTAGTGGTACTTGTCCAATTGTCGAGCTTCCGATTTCACGGTGTCGAACATCATGTCGAAGAGTTTGGCGTCTTCGCATAGGTCTAGAAGGGAGTGGCCCCAGACGTCTTCGACCCGCTTGTGGTACAGGTAGGCTTTGATAGCCTTTTCCGCCGCCTGCTGTCCCATGAAGCAGGCCAGGTTGTGCCGGCCGCCTTCTTTGAGATATTTGGCGTCTTCCAAGTCTTGTTCGGCCTGGCGCAGCCAGCGGGCGCCCTCTGACAGGTAATCAGGCATTGTTAAATATCTCCCGTCCCTCGCGGCAAGCCTTGGCCAAAGCGGGGAGTTTCTCTTTCATATCCTCGAATTCCGCCGGGGTGTAAACCAGCGTGTCTATGTCCACTGAGCTAGGCAGGTGGTACGAGAAAAAATCAGCACGCCTCCCGAATGAGTATTCGGTGTCATGGACGATTACTAGCTCGATTTTGGTGTCCGGTTTGAAGTCCCCGGCGGCCATGTCACCAGTGAGGATCACTTTCTCGACACCCAGTATGGGAATCATTTCTTCGATGGCTTGTAGGTCCCGCTCCAGCATCTGTCGGCGGAATTCGCCAAATCCAACGCGCATCGGCATTTGGGTTCACCTGTGTGTTTGCGTGGTTTCTCATGAACTTGGAGGCCCCCAGAAATTCGACCCCTATCCTCACCTTACCTTCCCCCTGTCAGTAGGAAGGGATTTTCGACCTAGCCGAATGTCAGCCCAGGATGACCATGTGTACTTCTTTGGGGCCGTGGACGCCTTCTACGATGGTCATTTCTATGTCGGCGGTGCGGCTGGGCCCAGTGATGAAGTTCAGGTAGCTACCCATCTCTCCGCCCCGCTGATGATACTCCAGCCGCCGCAACAAGAATAGGTCGTCCAACGACTCCAGTACGTCTTCGGGGCGCACCAACGCGATATGGACCGGCGGGACCACGGAGACCAGGCGGCTCAAGCCTTTGCGGGGCAAGACCACCAATGACCCGGTCTCGGCCAGGGCATAGTCCGCGCCCGTGATGCCGATTCCGGACTGCCGTATCTCTTCGCGCAATGCCTCCCGCGAATTTTCGTCGTCCCGGAGTACAGTCGTTACTTTAAACCCCAGGTTAGCCAGCGCGGCGTCCACCGGTATCTGGTCGAAAACATCTTGTGCGGAACGGGCAATGTTGGTGCCTTCCGACTCCCGGGCCACGGTTTCGATGTAGGCGATGGCCTCTTCCACTCCTGAGGCCCGGTGCACGTTCCAGCCGCCTTTGCCGGCCATATCGGCTAATTTGTCCAGAAGGGCGGGCAGATTTTCTTCCAAGTGCTGGCGTATCTGGGCCGCCTGCTTTTCCAGTTCTGGGAGGGTGTCGGTCAGGCGCGGATACGGCTGTGAAGGCGGCACATTGCTCCGCCCCAGCGCTTCGCGCACCGACTGAAGAAACTCCTCTTTGGATACCCCTAGCAGTTCGCTGGATTCAGGAGTCGTCACGGGACAACCCCTTCTTCCAGATTTCGTGGAAGGACTGTTTGGGCAATGTGGGCAGGTCTCTAGATCGAGTCCATTTCGATAGAGGAGGCAGCGGCGCCATCCTGATCCACTTCCCATCCTTGGTCAGGGGAGAGAACGGTATCATTCCCTCCGCTAATTGAAGCGCTCTTCCGAATCTTCTGAACAGGCCGAGCAAGCGCGGGCTGCTCATCAATCTGGCGTACATCTTGGCCATGGTCCGTTCGACAATCGGCGCTGAACGCAGGTTCGGGTCGGGGCTCTCGGCCGTCTGATTCCTCAAGTGCAAGAACATCTTGGGTATGTCTATCTTGATGGGACACACCTCCCGGCAGGCGCCGCAGAGGCTTGAGGCTTGAGGAAGTTCTTTGGCCTTTTTGAGGCCGACCAGCATGGGAGAGACCACCGCGCCGATGGGACCGGGGTAGACCCAACCGTAGGCGTGGCCACCGACGCGGGCATAGACGGGGCAGATGTTCAAACAGGCCCCGCAGCGGATGCAGTAGAGTGCTTCCCGAAGGGCCGGGTCGGCCAACATCCGTGAGCGTCCGTTGTCCACCAGAACAAGATGGAACTCCTCGGGTCCGTCTTCGTCGTCGGAGCGCCGAGGGCCGGTAGTCATGCTCACGTAGCTGGTTATGCGCTGGCCGGTGGCCGACTGAGGCAAAAGCCGTAGGAAGATGGACAGGTCCTGAAGGGATGGGATGACCTTCTCCATGCCTGTGATGCCGATGTGTATCCGGGGCGCGGAAGTGCAAAGCCGGCCGTTACCCTCGTTGGTGATGATCACCAGGGTGCCGGTCTCGGCGATGACGAAGTTGGCCCCGCTGATGCCCAGGTCGGCCTCCATGAACTTGTCGCGGAGCACCTCCCGGGCGGTGGCAGCCATGTGGAAGATGTCTTCGTCGTAGGGGATGCCAAGCTTCTCGGAGAATAGCTCGGCAACGTCCTCCTTGGACTTGTGCAACGCGGGGGCCACTAGGTGGGACGGAGTCTCCTCAGCCAGTTGGATGATGTACTCGCCCAGGTCGGTCTCCCAGACTTCCACGCCCACCGCTTCCAATATGGGGTTCAGGCCCAGTTCCTCAGAGACCATGCTCTTGCTCTTGGTGGCGATCTTGACGTTCCGGGTGCGGGCGATGTGGGCGACTATCTCGTTGGCCTGTGCCGCGTCCTTGGCGAAGTGGAGGTGCCCCCCGGCTGCGGTGACGTTGGTGTAGAGCAGTTCCAGGTAGTAGTCCAGGTGCTCGATGGTGTGGGCTTTGATGTCCCTGGCTTCCTGCTTCCAGCGCTCCCAGACCTCTGGGGTGGCTTCCGCGACGCGGTCTAGGCGGGCGACTTCAAACCCCGAGGCTACGCGGTCCAGAGCCCGGCGCAAGTTGGGGTTGTTGATGGCCGCCTTCGACGCGGCGGTAAAGTCTTGTGTCTTTATCTCAGCCAATCGGGTTCGGTTCCTACTCGGACTTGTGGTCCAGAATCTGGGCCAGGTGGCGGACCTTGATGCCCGAGTCCTGGCGGTTCAAAGCGCCGCCGATGTTCATCAAGCAGCTCATATCGCAGGACACCAGAGTATCGGCGCCGCTGGCCTGGACGTTGGCGATCTTGTCGGCCACCATTTCTTCGGAGATATGAGGGAACTTCACTGAGAAAGTGCCACCAAAGCCGCAGCAGATCTCCGCGCCCTCAAGTTCTTTTTCTTCAAGTCCCGGCACGGAGCGGAGGAGCTTTTTTGGCTCTTCTTTGACTCCCATCTCACGGAGCAGGTGGCAACTGGGATGGTAAGTGGCCGTTCCATGGTAGCTAGCTCCACACGCGGAGGCGTCCTCAACCTTCAACACCTTGACCAGAAACTCGGAGAATTCATAAGTCTTGGTGGCCAGGGCCTTTGCCTCTTCGAGAAGTTGTGGGTCGTCAGCGAACAGCTCCAGGTAAAAAACGCGTAGCGTGGCAGCGCAAGAGCCGGAGGGGACTACGACATACTGGCTAACTCGAAACTGTTCCAACACCCGTTTGGCAAGGGTGCGGGCCTCGTAGTTGTAGCCGGTGTTGTAAACAGGCTGGCCGCAGCAGGTCTGGTCCTGTGGGAAGCCCACGGCGACACCCAGCCGCCGCAGCACCTTGACCACGCTGACACCCACTTCGGGGTACAGTTGGTCGATGACGCAGGTGACGAAAAGATCGGCGGTGATGTCTGATTTCTGAGTCAAGAAACGCACTTCCGTATCTAGCTTCGGGAAGCGTACCAGAGGCGTAGGTGAGTGGCAACTTTGGAGGCCATGATTCAGGAGTAGTAAAATGGTCTCAAAACGCCCCGAGTATCTTGATTATCTCCCCGAGGATCGTGATGTATACCCCTAAATATTATGCGGTTGAAGATAGGTCTAAGTTGCTGCGATTCATGCAGAATAACAGCTTCGGTATCCTGTTCTCCCATACCGGCTTCGAACCAATGGCCAGCCATCTCCCCCTCATGATCGATGAGAGTGGTGGAGAGCAAGGTCTGATCCTGGGGCACATGGCCAAGGCCAATCGGCAGTGGCGTTACGCCGACGGCCAGCAGGTGATGGTGGTGTTCCACGGTCCTCACACCTACGTCTCCCCAACCTGGTATCAGGAAGAAGAAACTGTGCCCACCTGGAACTATGTTGCGGTCCATGCCACCGGCGTCTTCAAGGCCATGGAAGACCGCTCTGATCTAGAAGACAGCGTCAGGCGGCTCACCCAACAGCATGAGGCATCTCAGCCCAAGCCGTGGGAGCCGGATTTCAGCACCGCCTACTCGGACCAGATGCTAAAACGCATAGTCGCCTTCCAGATCGAAATAACCTCGTTACAAGGCAAATGGAAGCTTAATCAGAACCACCCGGATCACCGCCGGCAGCGGGTTGCGGAGAAGCTCAAAACCCTCGGCGGTGAGGTCAATCTTCAGGTCGCGGGGCTGATGGATGAGGATATGGCTGGGTAGGCCTTTGGGCCTCTTTACAACAAAACAAAATGGGCGCGGCAACGCCGCGCCCATTTTGTTTTGAAATGATCTAGTTGCTACCCCGACAGCGCAACGTCCAGTATCGCTACACGGCCTTCGGCCACTGCGGCAAGGCCGTCTTTGATGGCGCCGGCTAAGCGTTGGGGGTTTTCCACCCGCTCTCCGTGACCGCCGAAGGGTGATGCCAGTTCTTGGTAATCTGGGCCGGGGATATTGACGCCGTGGAAGATGCCCGATTTGGCGGCATCGCCCTCCGGGTAGAAGGACAGGTGCAGCCGTTTCATGGCGGCGTAACTGGAGTTGTTGAAGACCACGATCATGATGGGCAGGCTGCTCTCCCTAGCCACGCCCAAAGCCTGTGTGATGGGGTTATAAAGCAGCGCGCCGTCGCCCATCAGGGCTACTACAGGCCGGTCAGGCGAGGCCAGTTTCACGCCCAAAGCAGTTCCAAGACCCTGCCCCAGTCCACCGATGGGGCGCAGGTAGCTCTGGGGGTTGTCCCGTTCGATGCGGCGAAGTATCTGGGGCCGGTGCACGATGGTCTCATCGATGTAGATCGCATCCGACGGCATGTTCTCGCTCAATGCGTTACACAGGACTCCAGGGTCTATGGGGCTTGCGTTTGCGGTCGAGTCGCTGACGGCCCTGTATTTCTCCCACACGCCGCCGTTGCCGGCATAGCCGTTGGAATTCCCTCCTTTGGATCTGATCGCCTCGGTCAATAGGTCCAGCGAGGCTGCCAGGTCGCCCTCCAGGTAGTGATCGGCGCCGAGGTTCTGGTAGACCATGAACTCTTTGATCGGGTTCTCGTCGATGATCACAACAGTGCCGTTTGTGGGCCTGGCGCTGGCAGGATACCAAGGTGCGCGAGTGCCAACCACCAAAAACAGGTCGAATTCGTCGTATCGTTGCTTCAGGTCGTAGCCGTTGTGCAGCGGGTGGCTGGTGGGGAAATTGGAGTAACCAGGCCCTTCCGATTCAAAGACGGGGATGGACATCGTCTCAGCAAGCGCCACCAACGCGTGGAAACCCGCAAGTTCCTTTCCCGCCGAATCGGCCAATATGACCGGGTTTTTGGCCTCGATCACCAAGTCTGCGATCCGCTCGATGTCCCCTGACTCGGGCCGGGTTTTGGGGGCCACCGGCTTGTTTTTGAGTCCGACAGGAGGTTCCCATTCATCCAGCATCGTCTCCATCGGGACGTTCAGGAAAGTGGGACCCTTCGGCGTGCGTTGGGCCATCTCTCCGGCCCGGCTAAAGGTCTCGTAGATCACCTCGGAACTGGTGACACGGCTGCTCCATTTGGTGATGGACTCCACCAGGCGGTTGGGTCCGCCTACGATGCTCAGGTTACGCAGCCATTGGGGGCCCGGATCGAATCCGTCCGCCTCACCGTAGGTAGACGTTTCGCCCGATGCCACCAACATCGGAATCTCGCCCTGGAACGCGCCGTGGATGCCCATGGAGCCTTGAAGGACGCCAACGCCAGCGTGCAGCAAAACTGCCTGCATTCGGCCGGTCATGCGTGTGTAACCCTGGGCCATGGCGACCGCCAAGGTCTCATGCCAAGTATTGATGTATTTGGGGCCTGGCTCCTCGTTGATGGCCTGTCTGGCCAACGCCTCCCAGACAGATGGCCACTCGGAGCCGGGCGAGGATATGATGTAGTCCACGTCGAGTTTGCGCAGGGCTTCGAGTACAGCATCGCCGCCATCTCTACGTTGGGGCATCGGGTGTTCCTCCGCAAAATTTACTGATTTTCACTATTATGGTTGCTGATCAAGCTGCTGGAGAATTCCCGCCCATTATACAGATTCTCAAGAGCCTTGACGCTAATGCCTCTCGAATATATCCTCAGGCGCGCGTAGCACAACCAATATCCGGCTGTAATTCATTAAAAATGGAGGAGCCATGGCCCAGGAAACACCTCAGGGATTTATCGATGTACACGCCCACATCGCTCCGGTTAGCTTCCTAAAGGAGGTCGAGAAGTCGCAAAAGGCCTTTGGCGTGCAGGTGGAAGAGACGGACGCCGGCCACGCTCTTACGTTTCCTGGTCTGCCGACCCTCCGGGCAGCGGGAGGTAGTCTATCCGAGACGGTCACGCGACGCGAATGGATGCAGGAGCAGGGAGTGGGATCTCAATATCTGGCCGCCTGGCTCGACATCCAGGGGTACACGATGCCCCCCGGCAAAGAGGCTGATTGGGTCCGTCTATTGAACGAGCACATGGTGCAGACGGCCAAAGACAGCGGTCCGGCCTTCCAGACCATCGCCGCGGTACCAATGCAGGACGGAGAACGCGCGGCTAGGGAGTTGGAATACGCTGTCAAAACCCTGGGGATGTTGGGGGTAATGTTGCCCAGCGACCCGGCTGAGGTCGACGTGGCCGATTCGAGTTTGGAACCTTTCTGGGCCTCAGCCGAGGAAATGGATGTGCCGGTGATGCTCCACGGGGCATCTCACAGCAAATGGCCGCTGGTTGGTCCAGGATTCATGGCCTTCAGCATGGGCCGGACGTTGGACACGACCATATTAGCTGCCAAGCTGATTCACTCTGGCCTCTTGGACCGGCACCCCAAACTGAAGCTGATGCTCTGCCACGGTGGTGGCTCTCTGCCCTACCTGATCGGCCGGGTGGACGTGGCCTACCGTCGCGGCATGGAGAAGCTGACGGACCTAAAGAAAGACGGTCCGGAAGACTACATGTCGATGCTCTATTACGATACGGTCACCGTTAACCCCCGTTCTCTGAAGCTGCTGCTGGACCTGGCAGGGCCGGAACACGTTTTATTGGGGTCTGACTGGGTCTGGGCGGCCATGAGCGGCGGACTGATGGACGCGGTGGCCCACGTTGGCCTTGACCAGGCGGACCAAGACCGCATCACCCGCCAGAACGCTCTCAGCCTTTTTAAGGGGTGAACGGCGGGACAGGCATCCAGGGAAATTGGCGGAAAAGAGAGGCTATGACGGCCCCTCTTTTTGTCGTTATCGAGGTTAGGGGTCGCCCTTGCAATCTATGGTTATATCGATTTCCGTATCACTGATATGCTTATCTGAAGATGATCTGCCCGAAACAATTCGGGCGAAGCGGCAAGTGAACTATGAAACTAGACACCAACGAAGAAATCCTGCAAGAAGCCAAAGCGATTACGGAGTTCGAAGGCATGGACCTGCGTCAGTAGCTATATCGCGAGATACTGCTGAACGCCCTAAAGACGAAGAAAGACGAGTTGGATGAATCATTCGCAGACCTTCTGGAGTCTGGCGAGATTGAGAAGTCAGGGCCTTTGCGCCAGGAAAATGACGATCCGGAATTACTATCCAAACGGAGAATTTCCTTCCGGAACAACTAGCAAAGTGCCGGCCGGCTAAACGAGATGATCTTGGAGCTCAACCGGATGGGCAACGCTGCGTAAAAAGAGGGCCATGAAGGCCCTCTTTTTCATTGGTGTCGTAAACGTCAGGTCTTAACCCTCAGGGTTTAACCCACTGGCACTCGGGTTGGTGGCCGTGTGCCCCGTTGTCGGAGCAAGTGCAGGGGATGTCCTCCCGTTTGCCGAAGCCGCGGTCGGCCAAGAACGCGTGAAAGCCGTGATAGAAGCCGTCTCCGTCGTCGATGGAGTCGAAACCGGCCTGAAAGGCGTCGCGTAGCTCCTCGTAATTTGGCTGGGTGATCATGGAGTTGGCCATCAGTCCAGAACTTCCACGATATCTTGGGCGAAGAACATGTCCTCGCTGCCCACCAGGGAAGGGTCTTCCGGGCAGACCAGATATTTGCCGAAAACCCAGACGCCGTCTTTGGGGTTATCCACCACTTCTACCGTAGCCCCAGCGGTGGTGGCGATTTTGGCGCCCTCCGTCAGCGTGATCAGGTTAACTACGTCAGCCATTTTTCAATCTCCCGTATCGGATCCACCGGTTTTAAAAGAAGAATGTTAGGTTCTTGGCCAGAAGGACGTTCTGGTCCAAGATGATCTTGCGCTCGGCTACCTTCCAGGCCCCGTTCACCTTTCTGAGGGTGTCCTCCCGTTTTCCGATAAGGAAATCGGTCTCGGTTTGCACCCGGTTGCGGTAGATCAGGAACCGGCATTTCACCGAAACCTCAGTTGGGTCTGAGGCTGACGGCGTGGCGTTGAGGAGCTGGACGTTGGTGACGAAGTGGCAGATGCGTGAGAGGGGCTCCTCGGCCCAGTGGACGCCGGTCCGGATCTGCATGACCCGCCGCTCCAGGGTTTCCTTGCCCTCATCGAACCAGTTGATGTCTTGACCCTCGCGGGTGAACTCCCTGTCCAACTCGTTGGCCTTGACGTTGCGGCGCATGGGCATCCAGTAGCGTATGTCGTCGGCGAGCATGTCCAGCCAATCTTCAAAGTTCCGCTCGTCCAGAGCCTCCGCTTCCTCGTAGAGGAAATCTTGAATCTCTTCCTTGAGCAAGAGGTGCGCGATGCTTGATTCGGTTGTGGTCATTGGTTGGGGCCTCCGCGATGATGGTGTCCTGGCTTGGCTAGAGGGCTAGTACCACCCTTCCTAACCTTACCCCGACGCTCGGAAAGGGAATTTCGTCCTGCGCGAATTACAGGGCTTTACCATTGCCGGTGTTGGTGCCGTTGGCGTGGCCATTGCGCCAGGTGGCTAGGGTGTCCCAGTCCCCGACGTTCATGAACTCGGACCACCGCTGGTAGAAGCCGCGTTGGTTGTGTTCCGTCGCCTTGGCAGCGGTCACGTTCCTGATCTTTCCGGGCATATCCAGGCCGTCGGTGTCCACCGGCGGGCCGTCGAAGCCCATGCCCATCTGGTAGTTGTAGGGGAACCGCCGGGCGATGACTCCTTGACTGGCGTTATGGGCATAGTTCCAGTTTTCCATGTCGTCCTGCTCGGTTAGGCCGGCCGGACCGGAGTAGCTGATGTAATAGTGACGCAGGAACTCTTTGACCTCGGCCGGGGCATTCTTGTCGATCAGGAACCAACGCCAGGCTTCGTGGCTGTCGGGGCTGCGCGGGTGCCATGCCGAGATGGTGCGTGGCTGGCGCGGTAGATAGGACATGTTCGGGAAAACGGTACTGGGGCCAGGTACCAACCGGGCCCACTGGCCGTAGTTCTTGCGCCGTTCCATCTCGCAGTGGGCGAAATACTCAGACACTATTTTTGAGTGCTGGTATGCAGGAATCACTTTGTCGTCGGCACGCAAGAAGGTGATTGTCCCGTGGCCGCGCTCTGGGAAAGAGATGTCCAGAGCCGTGGCCCCCTCCCGTTCTTGCATGTCGCGCCGGCCGCTGCCGCTGGGGCCCTGGCCCACCATGTCCACGGAGCGGTGGCTGATGTTGTGGTAGCGGTCGCCGATGAAGTTCTCGGCCGGGAACTTCCAGTTGCAGGGGATGACCCATTTTTCTACTCCGCCGAAGACTTCCACCTCTCCGCCAGCTCCGTCCCAGGTATCCAAAAGGAAATCGAGATAGGTTAGGAATCCGCCCATGTACTCTTTGAAAGACGGCGCATGCTTGTCCCAGGTGGCCCAGATCGCGCCCTTGTAGTTGCAGATCTGAGCTACTTCAGGCAGACCCCATTTGGATTTATCCAGTTTCTCTTGGTAGGCGTCTTTGAAGTACGGGACGCCCACGAGCTTGCCGTCTGTTGCGTAGCTCCAGCCGTGGTAGGGGCAACTGAACACCGGGGTGTTGCCCTCATCGTAGCGGCAGACCTTCATACCCCGGTGGGCGCAGGAGTTGAGAAAAACGTGGACCTCGCCCTGTCGGTCGCGGCAGAGAATAACCGATTCTTCGCCCATGGATGAAACAAAGAAATCGCCTGGCTTGCTGACTTGGCTTTCATGCCCGATGAAAAGCCAAGCCCTGGCGAATAGCTGCTCCTGTTCCTGGGCATAGATCTCTGGGCTGACGAAAATCTCCCGGCTGATGGTGCCGGAATCCAAGTTAACCATGTTATTCGAGTGGCCGTTCTTGCTACGGGACTTACGGGCAGTTGCCATGTTGGGTCGTCTCCTTAGTTCGGACGTGGTACTTGGTTATTCCTTTTGGGTGGAGCGGACTTCCGCGTTGGCCATCTGTTCCAGGATCCGGGCCACGATGGGATACCCTTCCTGACCGAGTCCCTGGGCTTGGGCACGCTGCAACACATCATCCACGATGTCGCCGATGCGGGATGGGGCTTGCACATCACGGGCAAGCTGACAGGCCAGATGCAGGTCCTTGGCGACGATATCCAGGGTCCCATTGGAGGCAAAGGTACCGTCTAGAACAACGTCCATGGACCGTGCCATGACGCCGCTGGCCGAGGCGCTGATTGGTATCAGTTTGGCGAGGATGTCCATGTCCAGACCGGCTTTGGCCCCGATGAGCATTCCCTCGATTCCGGCGATGAAGTTGGAATAACCCAGGTATTGGGTCACCAGCTTGGCCGTGCAGCCCGAGGCGGTGCCTCCAACGTAGATGACATCCTTGCCCATGGTCTCCAGTACGGCCCGGTGTTTCTCGAACACCGCCGGGTCGCCGCCGACCATCATCGTCATGTTGGGTATCCTGCCGCTGACCGGGGAGTCTAGGATCTCGATGCCGCGCTGCTTGCAGATGTCGGCCAGCTTGTGAATCGTCGTGGGTGAGTTGGTCGTGGTGTCCACCCAGGTACCGCCGGTTTTGATTCCCGCAAGAATGCCGTTGTCCGGGTCCGTGAGGACCTTTTCGGTCTCAACCGGGCCGGGCAGCGAGGTGAAGACCACTTCGCTGGCTTCGGACAACTCCCGGGGACTATCTGCCCAATTAGCGCCCATCTCACACAGGTTGGTGGCCGACTCACGTCGCACGTCATAGACAGTGACCGAATGGCCAGCCTCAATGAGGGCCTTGGCCATGGGATTTCCCATGGTCCCGGTCCCGATATAACCAAGTTGCATCTAAGTGTTCTCCCTGGGTTTCTTCGACCTACTTGGCCGCTGCTGCAACTGGTGGCCGGTGCCCCCAAATGCTGCCTTTTTCGTGACGCACCACCTGCCAGGTTGAGTCGTCCACGGTGCGGGCGCCCCAGCCGTACTCGACATCGAACCCGGATGGAGTCTTCATGTAGAAAGAAGTCATATGGTCGTTGGTGTGTCGGCCGAGTCCGCGGGTCAGGGGGATATCTCCGTCTAGCACCATGTCGTAGGTGGCGCCCACATCGTTCATGGACTCGGTCTGGATCATGAAATGGTTCAGCTTCTTGGGGGCCTTGGATTCGATCAACGCCAATGAGTGATGGCGGGGGTTGCAGTGGAAGAAGGCAAGATTGCGGATGAAGTCACTGATCTTCATGCCCAGCACGTCTCGGTAGAACTCCACGGTACGGTCTAGGTTCTCAACATGCAGGACTACGTGTCCCAGACCTTGTTCGCTGGTCACGAATCCAACAGCCCTGGGGGAGTTGAAGGGGCGGTCAAAGCTGATGGGAGGCCCGTAGAATATCTCGGTGGGAGTGCCCTCTGGGTCGTCGAACTTGATCATGCCCTCGACGCGGCGCGACTTATTTTCGTCGTCGGTTCCGTCGGTGACTTCTATGCCGGCATTCCGCAGTTGACCAGCCATCTCGCGCAGGGCTGGCTCGTCGGTTACCTGCCAGCCGACGAACTGGAGATCGTCCTTGCCGGTGGGCTGGATGATAAATCGGTGGCTGTACTCATCCATCCGCAGCGACAGGTTGCCGTCTGTATCGATCCCGTTGCTCTCTAGGCCTAGCACGTCAGTGGCGAAGTGTTCCCACTCCTCTATGTTGCTTACTCCTAACCCTACGTATCCCAGTTGTGTTACCGCGGCCATATCTTTCTCTCCTCTCGTCCTGATAGTTGTGGGGGTGGTTTCGTGTTATCTCTTCTTGGTGCGCCCGTTGCTTTTGCCGTTGGTATAGCCGTTGGGAGCCAGGCCGTCCCAGCCATTGGAGTCCATCATTGCTGCCCAACGCCGGTAGAAGCTCCTTTGGTTCTCTTCGCTGATCCCCTCGGTGGCCACGCCTGGCAATCCGGTGTCGTCGCGGGAAATCCCGATGCCCATTTCATAATTGTAAGGCGCGCGCCGGGCGATGACTCCACGGCTGGCGTTATGGGCGTAGTTCCAGTTCTCCATGTCATCTTGTTCGGTCATGCCGCCGGGCCCGGAGTAGCGGATGTAGTAGTGGCGCAGGACCTCTTTGACTTCGTCAGGGGTGTCCTTGTCGATCAGGAACCAACGCCAGGCTTCGGTCAGATTTGGCCCACTAGGGTGCCACATGGAGATGGAGCGGGGCTGGCGGGCCAGGTACGACATGTTGGGGAAAACCGTGCCCACCATGCCGATCAGATTGGGGCGGCCTCCCAGGCTGGCGCGCCTTTTAGCTTCCTGCTCCTGGAAATACTCTTCCACCCCCTGGGTGTTGGTATAGGTGGCAACTTGAGCGGTGGAATTCGGATGCATATCAACCACGGCGGCGTGTCCCAGTTTCGGGAATGAGATGTTTAGGCGGGTGGCGGCTGATATTTCGTCGCCGTCCCTGCGTCCGCGGCCACTGGGGCCGATACCAACCATGTCCACCGAGCGGTGGCTGATGTTGTGGTAGCCGTCCCCGGCAAAATTCTCGGCGGCGAACTTCCAGTTGCTGGGCATGGTCCATTTCTGGACTCCGCCCAAAATCTCGGAGCCGCCTTCGCTGCCGTCACGCCCGTCCAGGGCTAGGTCCAAGTACAGTTTCATATCGCCCAGATAATCCAGGAACGGCGGAGCGTTCTTGTCCCAGGTTGCCCAGATGCTCCCTTTGTAATTAAACATCTGGGCCACTTTGATCAGGCCCCACTTGGACTTATCTAGTTTCTCTTGATAGGCGTCTTTGAAATAGGGAACGCCAACCAGTTTGCCGTCGGTGGCGAAGCTCCAACCGTGGTAGGGGCAGGAGAATACTGGCGTGTTGCCCTCGTCGTAGCGGCAGACCTTCATACCACGGTGCCTGCAGGAGTTGAGGAAGATATTCAACTGGCCATCGCGGTCGCGGCACAAAATCACGGATTCCTCGCCCATTGCAGAGACAAAGAAGTCACCCGGCTTGGTTACCTGACTTTCATGGCCGACGAACAGCCATGCCTGGGCGAATATCTGTTCTTGCTCTTGCCGGTAGATCTCATCGTTGACGAATATCTCGCGATTTATGATTCCGGCATCAACATCTACGATTTTGGAAAAATCGCCTCGTTTGGTTTTAGTGGCCATGAATTCTGCTCTCTATCAGGCTGGGCTCGGATAGGGGTTTTTCACGGGAACCACAGAGCGGGATATGCGCAAGGAAATCGTTCCCGACAGTATACCGCAACCATCTGTTTGATGGCCAAACCGTGTGATGCGAACGTCGTTCATTTTTCACCAGGTCAACAAAAACCCCGTCCTTTAGGTAAAAGGACGAGGCGGATGCGAGCGGAGTCGATCGGCTTCCGTTTCATCTACATAAGGGCGAATTAGTTGGAGCTATGGCCAATTAAACGGCGCGCCCTGCCGCTCGTACCACCAACCGTATATGACGCAAGCGCCACGTTGTTCGGATAGGCTGGCACCACCATACGCCCGCCCTGCGACCGCCTCGTC
>VFHF01000145.1 GCA_009392095.1 SAR202 cluster bacterium | reverse complement strand
CTCCTCATGGCCGGTAGCACCCGCTTGACCTTGTGATTGTAGGTGTCTGTGATGTACAGCACGCCGTCGTAATGAGTGATGCCGATGGGGTGTTGCAGTCGGACGCGGTGGTCTGACCCGTCAACATCTCCGAACACGAAAAGATCCAGGCCCACGATCGTTCGGACATTGCCTTCCGGGTCGATGTCCGCCGAACGCACTGAACTGGTCTCGCTGTCGGCAAAGAATAACTTGGTCCCGTCGGTGGTGATACCGCATGGCTGGGCCAGTTCCGCAGTGCCCAGTGGCCCATCGGTGATGGCTTCCCCGCCGGTGCCGGCAAACGGACCAATCATGCCGTCCTTCAGGTCCATTGACCATAGCTGGTGGATACCGGCCATGGCGATGTAAAGAATCCCCTCTTGCTGCACCAGATCAAAGGGAGAAACGAGGGCCATCGACGGCCCGTGGCCCCGCTCGTCTTTGGTGTGACCCTGTTCGCCCGTGCCGGCGATCGTGCTAACCGTGCCTGAACTCAGGTCGACTCGGCGAATCGCATGGTTCTCAGTGTCGGCTACGTAAAGCGTCTCGCTGTCGAGAGCCATTCCCTGCGGATGGTTGAAGGCGGACTTAGCCAACTCGCCATCGGCCAGGCCTTCTTCTCCGCTGCCAATGACTTGCTTCACGCTACCGTCCAGCTCCGTGACAACGATGCGGTTGTGATTGGTGTCGGCTATAAAAAGTCTATTTCCTAACCCATCAGCCAACACCTTGCCTGGGAAACTGAGGGTGGTCTCTTCTGCCTGTTGGAATCCGTATAGCAGGGGCTTGTGGTCCAAAGTCCCATCCGAATCGTATTCGGCCACCATCTGGCTGATCAGCCCGTCAAAGGCCTCGAAGGACATCTCACCCTCATGTTTGCCGACGACATTGCCCACAGGGTCAATAAACATTAAGGTGGGCCAGGCCCGGCAAGAGTATTGCTGCCAGACTTGAAACTGACCGTCGTTGATCACCGGGTGCTCTAGTTGGTAACGGCGTACGGCCTTGTCCAGGTTATACGTGTCTTTCTCGTTGGGGAACTTTGCCGAATGGACGCCGATCACGGCCAATTCGCCGGCGTATTGCTTTTCTAGTTTCCGCAACTGCGGGAATATATGGGCACAGTTGATTCAACAGTAGGTCCAGAAGTCCAGGATGATGATTTTTCCCCTGAGCTCCTGCATGGTCAACGGGCGGTCCGAGTTGATCCATTCCAATCCTTGGGGGAATTCAGGCGCGGCCAGTTTACCGGTGAATTGGCGGCTGCTCATGGCGTCTCCGGAATTTCAACCGGCCGGCGGCCCTAGGATCTGGGCACCGGCCGGTAAACCTATTCTAAGTTTGAAAATCTAAAGCTTAAGGGCCGGGAGCCGGTTCAAAAGCCAAGGTAGCGTAGCGCATGAATATGGTGCCAACCGGGGCGCCCAGGGGCGCATTGGCCACCAGAACTGCGATGGAATGCTCCGTTCCGGGGACTGCTGGGTCATCGATCAGGACCCGTTTGGGGGTGTTGTTTCCCGTTACCACCCATTTGTCGCGGTCTATATTGCCGTCTACGTAGACCTCACCGTAGTTATCTACGTTGGTCTCAAACCAGACCCGGCCTCCGCCGATCTTCTCGCCTTTGACCTCGTCGGGGATCGTGACCTTTATTCGGTACCAGGCGAAGGTGAACCCAACGGAGCGGCGCTTCTGGATATCGGAGTCATGCTCCCATCCGGAGTCGTCGTAGTCGGGTAGCCTGGCGGGGCTATCTCCCATCTCGGCGACTAGGCCTTGGTTCGGCTCGCCCGGTACCAGGCCAGAAGCGATTTTCCAGCCGTCAGATTTCACGACCGCCCTGTCTTTCTCTAATTCCAAGTCCAGTGATACTCGGGGCATGTTTACTCCTACCTCTGGGTGATATCTGGTTGTGTTATTCGCAGGCCGGACCGTCGTAGCCGGAAGCAGGCGGTCCGCATAGGTGTGCACCAAAGAAGTCCAGTGTGCGTGGCCAGGACATCTCAGCGGCAACCCGTTGGTAGCGCGGAGGGTTGGCCGGGTTCATGAAGGCATGGTTGGCCCCTGGATACGTATAGAACTGGTGGGGGACGCTGTTGGCGGATAGTTCTCTGTCCATCACCAGCATATCGGCCTGCGATGGGTTTTCGTCGATCTCGCCGAAGTGGAACAGGACTGGGCACTTTATTCCGGATGTTAGAGCTAACGGAGGTTCGGTGGCGTCGCCCCAGGAGACCATTATATTGCCGCCATAATACGGCACGGCCGCTTTGATGAATGAATTGGTGGCGGCAGCCAACCAGGCGACCCGGCCCCCCATGCAAAATCCAGTGACTCCGATGTGCTCCGAGTCGATGGACGAATGATTGACCAGGTAATCAACAGTGGCGTTGATGTCGTCGATGATCAGCGGGTCGTTCAGTTGGTCCCGTTTGGACTTCCCGGTGCTCTCCACCATCTCATCGGTAATCCGGTGGAACAGGTCGGGAGCAACGGCGGCGTAGCCAGCAACAGCCAACTTATCGGCCATGTCCTGGATGAACTTGTCCACGCCGCTGGCGTGCTGGGCCACCACCACGGCCGGAAATGGGCCGTCACCGTCGGGCACACTGGCATATATGTCCATATCCGCCCCATTCACATTCACCTTTTCCCAAAATGACGGCATACAACCCCTCTTAGTTCAGATTTGCCATTGCCAGGAATAGCTCTACTTCAGATGATTGTTGAAAAAGTCGATAGTCCTGGGCCAGGCCGCCGCGGCCGAAGCCTCATGGTAACGGTCCGGGTTTGTGTGATCCATAAAGGCGTGACCGGCGCCGTCATAGGTATGGAACTCGAAGTCCTTGCCCAGGCGCTTGAGTTCCGCATCAAATGTGTCCCGGTCAGCCACGGACGGGTTTCCGTCTTCGGCGCCGAAGTGGAAGAGCATGGGGCAGTTGATATTGTTGGACATGGAGAACGGGGTGTCTCCCGGTCCCCAGTTACCCATTATGTTTCCGCCGTAGAACGGCACCGTGCATTTGAAGATCTGGTTGCTGGCGGCCATGAGCCAAGCGATGCGCCCCCCCATGCAGAAGCCTGTTACGCCAATGCGGTCGTCGTTGATGGCAGAGTTGGCGGTGAGGAAGTCTACCGCGGCGTTCATGTCGGCGATGATGTCCGCATCTTTCAGGTGGCCTAGCCGGTCCAAGCGGGGCCCGTCCATGACCTCTTTGGAGAAGCGGTGGAACAGGTCCGGCACCACGGCCACGAAGCCTGCCTCGGCCAATTGGTCGGCCATCTTACGGTCGAAATCGTCCAGTCCGCCTACGTGGAAGGCGATCACTACGGCGGGATGTGGGCCAGAGCCGTCTGGAAGGGCAGCGTACATATCCATTTCACTGCCTCCAACGGTCAGTTTGTCAGTAAAACTAGGCATGGTAAATCACCTCTAATTCGTGCAGTTGGATTTGGATTGAGAAATTCTAATCGGATCGTTAGCTAATTGACTCAACCTACTAGATCAACCCATCGGCCCGGACTGCCGCCATGGTCTCTTGGAAGGTATTGAGGGTTTGGTCGATCTCTTTCTCGGTGTGAGTGCTGGACACTAAGAATGTTTCCCGGCTCATGATGTCCACGCCCCGGTTCTGCAGGCCGCGTTTCATAGCCGTTACGGCAGGAGAAGCGATGGCCTCGGCTATCTTTGCATGGGACATGGTGCATAGCTCCCGGTCGCAATCACAGTCGGCCAGCACCACGTGCAACATAGACGCGATGCCATGGACGTGACCCGGTATCTCCAACCGGCCTAGGATGTCATTCAGCCCAGTTTTTAGCCTGACGGCCATGGCGTCGGCCTGCTCATTTATTGGCTGGGTGGCGATCATCTCCAGGGCGGTAGCCCCGGCCGCCGCGGAAAGCGGGTTTCCGTTGAACGTTCCCGGATGGTAGACGCGGTGGTTGTTATCCCAGTCAGGGTCGTTCCGGTGGGCAATCATGTCGATGATGTCAGCCTTGCCGCCGACAGCGCCGCCGGGCAATCCTCCGGCCACGATCTTGGCCATGGTCGTCAGGTCGGGCCTGATTCCGTAGCGCTCTTGGGCGCCTCCGGGGGCGGCCCGGAACCCGGTCACCACCTCATCAAAGATTAATATGACGCCGCTCTGGGCGGTCAATTCCCGCAGTCCCGATAGATACGTAGGCACGTCAAAGGGCAATTGGCCAAAGTGCGCTCCGGTTGGCTCCAGGATTATGGCGGCGATATCTGGGTCGCGCTTGATCACATCTTCAACGGCGAACAAATCGCCTGAAGGGACGATAACCATCGTGCCCCAACTAGCCTCGGGGATGCCTGGGGCGGAGCGGTCGGACCCGGCCATCGCGTAGTCGTGCCAACCGTGAAAGTGGTCCTGCAGTTTGATGACCTTGTCTTTGCCGGTATAGGCGCGGGCCAAACGCATAGCCATCAGGGTAGCCTCGGTACCAGAACTGTGAAAGCGGAGTTTCTCTATGGACGGCATCAGCGCCTTGATAGCTTTGGCCCACCGAATCTCATCGTCAGTGGAGGCTCCCAGGTGCGTCCCCAACTGGATCTGCTTGGAAACTGCTTCGGCGATGGCCGGGTGGGAGTGTCCCAACAGAAGCGCTCCGTGCCCGGATACATAGTCAATGTATTCGTTGCCGTCCACATCCCATTTGCGCGGGCCCGAGCCATGGGTCATGTACAGAGGGAAAGGCTGAGCGTAACGGGTGTCATGCGTAACACCGCCCGGAAAGATCTGGGAGGCTTCAATGTACCGTTGGGCTGATCCGGGGTGCTTTGCGATGTAGTCCTCAAGTATCGTTGCCATCGGGTCTCCTTAGCAGGTGCAGTGGAACCAAGTCCCAGGGTAAGGAGTATTGTATCGCCTGAAGCCCGCCTCCGCCACGCCTCCGGACAAGAGCCAAGAAGTGGCATCCCGGTCGAGCGAAATGCCACTTCTTTCAGTTGGTTAAATATTTGCAGACGATGCTTAGTCGTCTGTAATCGCTTGGTTATTGACCACAAACCCCGGCGAGGGAAAAGTAACCACGGCCATCAACACATCGTAAGAAACCGATTGCAAGACAACGTACCTTGGCTTTAAACGCTGTGCTTTCATGCATGGAACAACCGGATAAATTG
>VFHF01000144.1 GCA_009392095.1 SAR202 cluster bacterium | reverse complement strand
CTCCTTTACTGTGGGTAGACGGCGCCGCTTGCGCCGTCAAACACGTTCCGTATATCCAGTCCGGCGACGACGCTGGCGTCTCCGCCCAAAGCCGGGATCATCGCCGTCAAGTTCTGCTTCATCAGCCCGAGATAGGTGTGGCCCGGGTCTCCCGGTTTACCGGGAAGGTCGTCATCGGCAAGGTCGTCGATGAACTGGGCATCGGCTTCGCTGGCGATGGCCTCCAGCACGTCACTGGAGAACACCTCAGAACCGAACACGGCCGGCAGTCCCAGTTCTTTCACCTGATCGATCAGTTCGGCCACCTCTCTAACCGACGGCTGAGAGAAATTCGACGGCTGTACCGCGCCGATGACTTCCATACCGTACTGCTTAGCAAAGTAAGCCCAGGAGTCGTGGTAGGTCAGCAGCTTGCGGTTCCCTTCCGGCACGGTGGCCACTGCGGCCCTGATCGCTTGGTCCATCTTTTCAACTTTGCCACGGAATATTTCCAGGTTCCCGGCGTAATATGCGGCGTTGTCCGGGTCAAGCGCCGCCAGTCGGTCCTGCACCAACTCGGCGTAGCGCAGGCCCAGGTTCGGGTCCGGCCAGAGATGGGGGTTGGGATGCCCCGCCGATTCCGGGAAAGTGAAATCGAACTGCCACTCATCGGGAGTAACCGACCGGTCGCCCAGGGCCAGGATAACGGCATCGTCTTTCTTGTTCGACTCGGCCAAAGCCAGTGTCGGTTCCTCCAAAAACAGCCCATTGATGATTATCAGGTCGGCGCCGGCCATGAGTTTGGCCATGGACGGGGTTGGCTCAAAGGTGTGGGAATTCACGCCTTCGGGCACCACGCCCTCCAAGCTGATTCGCGGACCGCCGATATTTTCGACGATACTGGTGATTGGCGAAACGGTGGTGACGACCTTAAGTCGTGTGTTCTCCTGGTCTGCGTTTTCAGATGTGTTTTCTGAATCGCCACCGCAGGCGCCGATAACCAGAGCTACAACGAGGACCGCCCAAAGTCTAATACCGGGAATGATACGGGCCATCTATTCTTGATTACCTTTGGGTTTAACGCCTGCTTCCTGGCATTTGGCACAGACGCCGCTGACGGCAAAATGTTCCAGGTCCGGCTCGAAACCAAATTCCTTGTTCAGGGTGTCGCGGAACTCCGCCAGGTAGTGGGGGCTGAGATTGAAGGCGCCGTTACAGGCCCGGCAGACCATGTGGTGATGATGACCGTCAGGGTCGGTAAGTTCAAAATGCAGCCGGTCGCCGATAGCCACTTCGGTCACTACTCCCAGCCCTTTGAACAGGTGCAGCGTACGGTAGACCGTAGCGATGTCCATGTATGGGTAGGCTTTCTTAGCCGCCTGAAAGACCTCATCCACGCCCATGTGGCCGTCGCCGGTTGTACCTTCGCCGGAGGCAATTATCGACAGCACTATCAAACGTTGGGGCGTTAGCCGGTGACCTTTGAGACGCAGGGTCTCAATGGCCTTTTCGTGCTTGATCATATGAGCCCACCCCGTCTGTGATTATGCAAGTGCGAATAAAAGTTATTGCAACCGTTTGCGAATACTAATTCTAGCACCAAGGGGTTTGCTGTCAAGACCGGTAACCGCAATAAGAGAAATCTATAGCGAACCGGGGCCACGCCTTGAATCTGTCAGGTACCGGCGCGCATCACCCCGTACATGTGCCGATATAGCTTGAACCCCTCTTTAATCAGCAGCCAGGCCCCGGACCCGCTGGTAGGGCGCACGTGGTCAAAGGAAAGAAGCTCGGTATACCGGACGCCGCCCCGGTCCGCCATGGCCGCGGCTAACCTCCGGGACTCCGCCGACGGCACGAGACCGTCGTCCCGGTCGTGCAACACCAGCAGCTTGGCTTTGATGTCGTCCAAATACCGGCTTGGGGAGACTTGGTCCATGGCTTCCCTGAATTCCTCGGGCAAAGTCAGGTACAATCCAGTCGCTTCTTCCGGTGAGACTCCCTCCAGAAGCCGGGCTACGGTCTGGCCGGCGGATGTCATAGGTTGGGCATCGGTTGACTCACCCCTCAGGTATTTCTCGGTCAGTAGTTCTATGTCCACCGAGTCGTCCAAAGTCTCAATGAGTTCATTGGCGAAGACTTTAAGGGTCAGCCGGTTAGGCTGCCAAGGAGTCCGCACCCCTTGGTCGAGACGGGACCGGGTGACGACCTGGAACAGCAGATCCCCGGCATCGAAGTAAGGCCCAAAGGCATTTACGAACCGCACTCTGTCTCTGATCCGTGGGTCTGCGGACGCCACCAAAGAGAATGACGCCCCAACGCAAAACCCGCCGATTCCAACCCGCTCTGGGTCCACCCATTCTTGCTGTTCGAGGAACTGGAACGCCCGGACCAGTTTGTCTATCTCGGCAGGATCGATATTGTGCTGCAGGGCCATGGTGGGCGACCAATGGAACATGACCACAAAACCACTGCGAGCCAGCGCCTCGCCCAGATTTACCACATCTTTGTCGTCCCGTCCGGCCGCATTGGCGCCCAAAAACAGTAGGACAGCGGCCCGGCGCTCGCTATCGGGGATGCGGTAGACGTCGGCTACGCCCGTCCCAGTCTCCTGAGGGTAGGTCACTTCGTGGCGGACCGGGTCTCCGGTGAGCCAAGGCTGCGGCTTGAAGGGCACATCCAGTACTTGGGGAACGAAAAGGGCCGCCCTAAATGCGGCCTTCCCTTGGGGCGTCACCGCCATGAAAATCGTGAGGAGGGATACAAGCACCACTACCGCTAGGAAAGCCCGTCTCATCCCCACCACTACGAACCGTCTCAGCGTCGCACTCATGTCATGTTTCCAATGGACCCTGCGGGACTCTTCAGACGCTGACGCGGGAGATCATAATCCCCGAGACCAACCTTGTGGCCGCCATAGCCAAGAA
>VFHF01000143.1 GCA_009392095.1 SAR202 cluster bacterium | reverse complement strand
AGACTCTGGCTGGCATGCTCCATTTTTAGGAAATAGCAGTCCCGTCCTGTAAGCATTAAATGCCCTCCTACACTTGGGAGGGCATTTTTATCGTTCTGAATCGGCTGCTTTAATGCTTAAGCCGCGGCTTCCGCCTCAACGGTGTTGGTGAGCACTCCGATGTTGGGAATCTCGACCTCAACTTGATCTCCGGGCTTCAGGGCAACGGTAACCCCGGTGCTTCCGGAGAAAACCAGGTCTCCCGGCCGTAAGGTCACCTGCTGGCTGATGTAGCTGACGATCTCGGCGAAACTGAACAGCATCTCCTCAGTGCGGCCGTGCTGTACCTCTTCATGGTTCAGCCGAACAATCATCTCCAGGTTTTGTGGGTCGACATCGGTGTCGATCCAAGGGCCCACCGGGGCGAATGTGTCGGCGCCCTTGGCCCGCCAAAACGTCCAGTCGTCCTTCTGCCAAGTCCGGTCGCTGACATCATTCCCACAGGTGTATCCCAAGATGTATTTCGGCGCGTCTTTAGGAGATACCCGGTGGCATAACTTGCCGATAACCGCCACGGCTTCACCCTCATAATGTACGTCGGTCGAGGCTTCAGGGAGAATGATTGGTTCGCCGGTGCCGGTGAGGGAGCCCCTGGCCTTGATCCAAGGCTCTGGGTGCTCGGGAACCGTTGGGTTGTCGTCGCCTAGTACCCCGGCGGCGAACTCCAGATGATTGGCGAAATTTAGCCCGGGGCACCAGATTTCGGACGGTTCCGTTGGAGGTAGGAGCTTCACGTCTTGCAGCGGGTGTTTGGTGTCGGTCAGGCGGAAACGGGTGTAAATACTGCCTCTGATCTCGACTACCTCATCACCTTGGACCACTCCAAATGCGGTCCGTCCGTTGCTGCGGAAGCGTGCGATCTTCATGCTGCTCCTATTTATTTAGTTGCGTTAAAGGACCGGGAGTCAATCGCGGATTCTACTGGTTATGAACGGTCGAGGCAAGGGCTTATTCGGGTTGCCCGCAAATTGCTCACGGAATAAAATAAATGGCCTGGAGCGATTTCAAGTGTGAGTTCCGTATGAGGTTTTATATGGGGCAGAATCCGCCAGGATAATAACTGATAAGGAGATCCTTTGAAACTAGGATTTTTCGTCACCAACCAGTACCTTCCCGGCGAGTCCATGCCGCAGAAGATCCAAGACAGCGCGGAGCAGGTTAGGGCAGCACGTGACGCGGGGTTCAGCCTCATCGCCACCGGCCAACACTATCTGGCCGCGCCCTATCAGATGAGCACCGTGTTTCCCCTGCTCTCACGCTTGGCTGCCGAGGCCGGCGACATGCAGGTGGCCGCCACCGTCATATTGGTGCCCCTGCACAACCCGGTGGAACTTGCGGAAAGCATCGCCACCCTGGACTGCATCACAAACGGAAAATTCGTCTTCGGCGTCGGGCTGGGGTACCGCGACGAAGAGTACACGGCATTCGGCGTTCAACGGGGCGAACGGGTTGGGCGCATGAACGAGGCGATGGACCTGATAAAAAAACTGTGGAGCGAAGACGAGGTCGAATTCAACGGCAAGTACTACACCGTGCCCAAGACTAAGGTCGGCACCCGGCCCGTCCAGAACCCCCATCCACCCATCTGGGTGGCAGCAAACAATGACGTGGCCATCCGCCGTGCCGCCCGATGGGGCTATCCGTGGCTGATCAATCCCCACGCCACAGTGCCTATGGTCGCCGACCAGTGGGTACGCTACAAATCCGCCTTGAAGGAGTTCGGAAACCCGGTTCCCGATGAACTCCCCATGATGCGGGAGATGTATGTGGCCCGAGACCGCGAAACGGCGTTCATCGAAAGTCAGCCGTTTCTCGAAGGCAAATATAAAGCCTACGCCGATTGGGGACAGGATAAAGCGTTGCCTGGGGAAGAGAGTTTCAGCGTGCCCTACCAGGACCTGGCCAAAGACCGGTTCTTGCTTGGCTCGCCCGACGATATAGTCACGGAATTTCGACGCTACGCCGATGAACTGGGCGTTAACCACATGATCTGCCGGATGCAATGGCCGGGTATGCCTCAGGAGCAAGTTCTAAAGCAGATAGAGCTGCTGGGCCGCGAAGTCATCCCCCGGATAAAGGATTTTTAACATACACGGTTGTTCCTATCGCTCCGTCGATGACGAATAGCATGATTCAGGCGCGTTTCATCTTGGTGAGCCGCGCCTGAATCATGCTAAACTGAGGCTCGTCGAAAAGCATAGAGCCAAGTGATTACTGCCTGGACGGACCTCCGTCCGGTAAAGTGGGTGTATAGTTTGGTCCCTCCTGGAGATATCGGGTCGCTGCCCCTTTGGGTCGGCGTGTTTGTGTTGTTGGGGCTGGCCCTAGCGATTTTCAATTACACTTTTTACAACCGGGTTGTCCGTCTGGTCCTCCAGGGCAAAGAGACTTCGCGATTCGACCATCCTATGGAACGGATATGGGGCGCCCTGCTCATCTCGTTGGGTCAACAGAAAGTCCTGCAGCGGGTGAAATACGGCGACTACGCCGGGATCGGCCACGCAACTATTTTCTGGGGCTTCCTGACCTTCATGCTCAGCTACGGCATCTTCATCTTCGCGGCCTCGGCGAATGGCGGTTTCCCCGCATGGTTGCTCACCGAGACCGGTGTCCTTGTGTACAGCAGATACTTGGACATATTGTCTGCCGTTTTGCTGGTGGTCCTGGTCTGGGCTTTCGTCCGCAGATGGGTACTGAAACCTCACCGGCTGAGCTATGATTTGACTCGCCATTCCGACGCGTTGATCATCGTTTTGTTGATAGGTGGTCTGATGCTATCGACCCTATTGACCCACGCTTTCTGGGTGGCCCAAGGCGGCATCGGTCCCGAGGCTGACGTGTATATCGGTAAAGCATTGGGCGAACTGTTCACCGATTTGGGTATCGGCATCAGCGCGGCAAAGACGCTGCAGGGTGTCTTCTGGTGGTCTCACCTGTCCATCATCTTGATCTTCACCGTCTATATCCCGTACACCAAGCATATGCACATGTTTGCCGCCCCGGTGAACGCTTTCTTCAGGTCATTGGAGCCCAAAGGCGCACTGAGTCTGATGGACCTGGAAAACGTTGAGAAATTCGGCGCAGGGCGCGTGCAGGACTTCACCTGGAAGCAATTGTTGGACGGATATGCCTGCGCCGTCTGCGGCCGCTGCACCGACGCTTGCCCGGCCAACCTGACGGGCAAGCAGCTTTCGCCGATGCACATAGTGGAGAACCTAAAAGACCACTTGGTTGAGATAGGGCATCAGGGCGAGCGCAGCGTTGAACACGTCGAGCCGTTTCCCATACTGAATGGAGATGATGGCGTAATCTCCGAGACCTCCATCTGGGACTGCTTGAACTGCGGCGCCTGCATGGAGGAATGCCCGGTTACAGTCGAACATGTGCCAACGATCATGGACATGCGCCGTTACCTGCTTCTGGAAGAGTCCAAGGCCCCCGAAACCGCCATGAACGCCCTGCTCAGCATGGAACAACGGGGTCATCCCTGGCGCGGCACCACCTATTCTCGTACCGACTGGGCCGAAGGGCTTGAAGTGCCTACGTTGGCCGAGAAACCAGACGCTGAGGTGCTGTTTTGGGTTGGTTGTACTCCGGCCCTAGAACAACGCAGCCAGGCCATCGCCCGCTCCATGGCCAAGGTCCTGAAGGCCGCTAAAGTGGACTTTGCAATCCTGGGCGACGAGGAGACCTGCACTGGAGACCCGGCCCGCCGCATGGGCAACGAGTACCTGTTCCAGATACTGGCCCAACAGAATATCGACACCATGAACGGCTACAACGTGAAGAAGGTTGTGACCATCTGCCCCCACTGCTTCAACACCATGAAGAACGAATACCCCCAGTTGGGCGGCAACTTTGAAGTGCTTCACTACAGCCAATTTGTGGACCGACTGATCAAAAAGGGCGACATCAAACCCGTGAAGATGATGGACATCACGATGGCCTACCACGATTCGTGTTTCTTGGGCCGTCACAATGGTGTCTACGACGAGCCGCGCGACGTGGCCAAGGCCATACCTGGGCTGAAGTTGGTGGAGATGGGCTCCCACTGCCGGGAACGGGGCTTCTGCTGCGGTGCTGGCGGTGGCCACATGTGGATCGAGGAGAGCCAGGGAACCAGGGTGAACCACGCCCGCACCGACCAGTTCCTAGAAACCGAGGCCGACACGGTTGGTGTTTCATGTCCCTTCTGTGTTCAGATGATGACCGAAGGTATTCAAGCAAAGGGACTGGACTCTGAGAAGAAAGCTAAGGATGTGCTGGAGATTCTGGCCGAAAGTTTGGAATTGTGAAAATAGTATGCCGATAAATGAAGTAACCGTCGTCAGTTGTTGTGGTGAATGCGGGACCGAGATCGAAACGGTAACGGTCAAGAAGGACAATATGATGCTTTCCACAAGTGAGCTGGCGTGGTGTCCCAAATGTCAGGCCGACCGTCCCCAGGTGCGCGATGTTGCCGGCCGCCTCGAATCCATCAAGCAGGAACAACACAGCTACCCCAAAGCGGTGCCCGCGGAGCCGTTCCCCGGCCAATCTTCCGGTCGATAAGGTCGAAGCCGATGGCTGACAAGGAAACAGTACTGGTACTGACCAGCAACCTATTCTTCATGCCCCGCATCGAGGCGGCCGCCGAAGCGCATGGACTTGAAACCGTTAGCGCATCTACTGCTGCCGGTCTTATGAAGGCCGCCGAGTCCCATATCGTGTCCCTGGTACTGGTTGATTTGGAAATGGAGGAGCCAATCTGGACCGAAGCTCTGGAGAGTCTGAAAGTGCACAAGGGAGCCGAGACCAGAGTGGTTGCCTATGGCCCGCACGGCGAACCTGACTCATTGCGGAAGGCACGCGAGTTGGGAAGCGACGCCGTTCTGATCAAACGTGACTTCTCCGAGGGCCTGATCGAACTGTTGGCCAGCCGGGGCGCGTCGGCGACAAGCTGACTTCAGGCTGCCTAGAACTGCCTGAACTTTCCTATGATGGGATGTGTCCGCTGGATTCTTGGCCGTCTCGCGGTTGGGGCCTCGCTGGCCTATGGAGCGACCTTCATCGTGCTCTGGACCCAGTTGGAAAAACGGTTTGTCTTCTTCCCGGTAGGCGAACTGCTGTACACACCCAACGACGTAAACCTGGAATATGAAGACGTCCGCGTCCAAACCTCTGACGGCCTGGCGCTACAAAGTTGGTTCATTCCTGGAAAATCTGAGACCGCGTCCAACGTCACCTGGCTATGGTTTCACGGCAACGGTGGCAATATCGGCCACCGAATCGGAGAACTGGCCCTGGCCCATCACCGGACTGGGGCCAACATCTTTGTCTTTGACTACCGTGGTTACGGTGAGAGTGAAGGCGCTCCGTCGGAGAAGGGCACCTATCTGGATTCCCGTGCGGTCATGGAATACCTGTCATCGCGGTCAGATGTGGACCCACGTCGGATAGTCTATCTTGGTCATTCTCTCGGCGCAGCAGTGGCAGTGGAACTGGCGTTGACCCAACCGCCGATGGCTATGGTGCTGGTCTCGCCCTTCGCCTCGGTGCGTGACATGGCGAATCTAACGCTACCCTTACCGCCGATTGGCTGGCTGGTGCGAAACCATTACGATAGCATTTCCCGCATCCAGCAGCTATATGTCCCAGTGCTGGTCCTTCACGGCGACCAAGATGAGACTGTACCTATCGACCAGGGCCGCAAACTCTACGGGGCTGCCAACCAACCAAAACGTTTCCAGGTGTTGAAAGGTGCGGCCCACAACGACACATTTGAAGTCGCGCCGGAGCAGTATTGGCGGACGATCGAAGCGTTTCTTGCCGAGCGCGAGTAGGCTGAGGTCAAACCCCTGAAATGATCTCAGTCTCGTAATCCAGCAGCTCGAGATCACGCCTATACTCTTCTACGAACGCGACCACCTTGGAGACCATCTCGTTGGCGTGGGTCGGGTCGGTGCTCACACAGCAAATTGCCAAGGTTAGCCGCTGCCACAGTTCTTGGTCTTCCACTTCAGCCACTGCCACGTTAAAGGTGTTGCGGATACGGGTAGTTAACGAGCGAGACACCTGCCGCTTGTCCTTGAGGCTGGCTGAATCAGGCAGATGGAGCATGATGCGGCAAACACCTAGGTGCACGATGCGCTCCAAGCGGTTCCTGAAATGTAATTTGAAGGTTTGGGCGCGTTCTTGACTAGCATTGGCCTGCATTATAGATTATAGGCAACGGCAGTACGAAAAGCCGCTGTGGATCGACCAAATAGAAGTCTGAGTTCACCCTCTGGCAGTCTGATTTGGTTATTTCGCCAACAGAAAGCCATCGGTGAGGGAACTGAAACGTCATGGCCCCCAACTCCGAATCGCGCCAGACACGCTCGGAAGTGCCAGAGGTTGTCATCAGCCGGCTTCCACAGTACGTGCGGATACTGAACCGCCTGCTGGATGACGGCATCCAGGTAGTTAGTTCCCAACAACTGGGTGAAAAACTCCAAGTCACCCCTGCGCAGATCCGGAAAGACCTTAGCTATTTCGGACGTTTTGGCAAACAAGGCCGCGGCTACAGCGTACACGACCTGTTGGATCGCCTGCGGCAGATACTAGGCATAAATTCACCTTGGAACGTGGCCGTGGTCGGTGTTGGCCGGCTGGGGCGGGCAATCTTGAGTTACCCGGGGTTCAACCCAGACGGTTTCCACTTGGTTGCCGCATTTGATCTTAATAATTCGGTGGTAGGCGAGACGATCGGTGGGCTGGTGGTGCGGAAGATGGACGAATTGGATTATGTGGTGGCAAGAGAAAAAATCAGTATCGCCATCGTCGCGGTGCCCGTGGAGTTCACCCAGAACGTGGTGGACCAATTGGTGGCTTGTGGTGTCAAAGCCATCCTGAATTACGCTCCCATCACCCCTCAGGTCCGAGAGGGCATCAGGATACGCAATATCGACCCGGTCTTATCGCTCCAATCCATGACCTACTACATCAACGAAGACTAGTTGGTCTTGCAAGCCCCACTGTCATCTCGATAAATCGGGATTCAGGATGCTGCTGCCTCGATGAAAAAGAGAGCCCCGACATTTGTCGGGGCTCTCTTTTTCATCGTTATAATTGGTTACGCTCCGGAACCAGGGGGTTGTTGGCCGGAACGTGGACTCCGGCGGCGTACCAAATCGACCCGCACTTGGGCCCGGCGGAGGGCTGACACCGCCCGTTCAAGCTCAATGTCCGAACCGCGGTTGGCCAGGCGTTCTTGCGCCCGCTGAACGGCTTGTTCTGCGCGTTGTTCGTCTATCTCATCGGACCGTTCGCAGGCGTCGGCCAGAACGCTGACCTTGTTGCCCAGCACTTCCATGAAGCCGCCGGACACCGCGACGTACATGTTCTCGCCGTCCTTGCGGACAGTTAGTTCTCCGGGCTTGAGCATCGTCATCAACGGAGCGTGCATGGGCAATATACCCAATTGCCCGTCGAACCCGGGCGCGATCACCATGTCCACTTCGTCGGAGTAGACCTGGCGCTCGGCAGTGATTATTTCTAGATGCATCGGCATGGTTGGTTATCTACCTCTGGGTTGCCATCTCGGCGGCCTTCTCAATCGCCTCGTCGATGGTTCCCACCATGTAGAACGCCTGCTCGGGCAGGTCGTCGTGTTGGCCAGACAGGATTTCCTGGAAGCCCCGCACCGTCTCTTGCAGCGGTACGTATTTGCCGGGTTGACCGGTGAAGGTTTCGGCTACGAAGAAGGGCTGGGTCAGGAACCGCTGGATCTTCCGGGCGCGGAACACCGTCAGCTTGTCTTCTTCCGATAGTTCTTCTATGCCCAGGATGGCGATGATGTCTTGCAGGTCCTTGTAACGCTGCAGCACCTGCTGAACGCCACGGGCTAGGTTGTAGTGTTCTTCGCCCATGATGCCCGGTTCGAGAATCCTGGAGTAGGAGGCAAGCGGGTCCACCGCCGGATACAGGCCCTGGGCGGACAATGCTCGCTCCAACGACACCACACCGTCCAAGTGGCCGAAGGTGGTCACGATACCGGGGTCGGTGTAGTCGTCCGCAGGCACATAGATAGCCTGGAACGAAGTGATAGAACCAGACTTGGTGGACGTGATGCGCTCCTGAAGCGCGCCCATCTCAGTGCTGAGGGTGGGTTGGTAACCCACTGCGGAGGGCATCCGCCCCAGAAGCGCTGAAACCTCCATGCCCGCCAGAATGTACCGGTAGATATTATCTATGAAGAGGAGCACGTCTTGGTTCTGCTCGTCACGGAAGTACTCGGCCATGGTCAAACCGGTGAGGCCGATGCGCGCGCGAACGCCCGGGGACTCATTCATCTGGCCGAAGACCAACACAGTGCTGGCCAACACACCTGAGTCCTGCATCTCATGCCACAGGTCATTGCCTTCCCGTGACCGTTCGCCAACGCCGGCGAAGACCGAAACCCCTTGGTGGACGGCGCCGATGTTGCGGATCAGTTCCTGAATGATGACGGTCTTGCCAACTCCGGCCCCACCGTACGCGCCGATCTTTCCGCCCTTCATGAAGGGGGTGATCAGGTCGAAGACTTTGATCCCGGTCTCCAGGATATCAACTGTTTGGTTCTGGTCGTCGAAGGGAGGCGGGTCGCGGTGGATGGGCCATTGCACGGCCGACTCCACCGGTCCTAGGTTATCAAGGGGCGTCCCGGTTACGTCGAACAGCCGACCCAAGGTCTCAGGCCCCACCGGAACGGTTACCCTGGCGCCGGTATCGGTCACTTCCACGCCGCGGGCCAAGCCGTCAGTGGCGCCCAGCGCCAGGCAGCGGACCCAGTTGTTGCCGACGTGCTGCTGCACTTCCAGCACCAATTTCTCCCCAACATTGTCCAACTCAAGAGCGTCGAACAGATTGGGCAGCTCGTCGGCGGGGAATTCTATGTCAACCACGGTTCCGATTACTTGGACGACTTTTCCGGTGGCCATTGGTTTCTCCTGATAAAGGGTTTCTGGCTATGGGGCGTATTAACCTTCTAAGGCTATTTGGCCGCCAATGAGATCTAGCAGTTCGTTGGTGATGCTTTCCTGTCGGAGTTTGTTCATGGTCAGGGTAAGGTCTCCGGCAAGTTCGCTGGCGTTATCGGTGGCGGCGCGCATGGCCACCATCCGGGCTGATTGTTCGCTGGCTATGGCTTCCAAGATCGCGTGGTAGATCTGCATCTCCACGAAACGAGGCAGCAGGTTCTGGAGCACGGCCAGGTTTCCGGGTTCGTAGATGTAGCCCACGCTCTCGGAGGCCGTTAATTCCGCCGGGGTGATGGGTAACAATTTTTCAATAACCGGCTCTTGGACCATAGTCGAAACATACTGTGTGTAGGCTAGGTAGACTTCATCGGCCTCGCCATCGCAATATGAGTCGATGACCATGTGAGAGATGGCGTGGGTGTCGACCAACAAAGGTGTCTCACCCAGGTCGGTGAAGGTTGCTTTCAAGTCTTGATTGGTGCGGGCCATGAAATCGCGGCCCTTCCGGCCCACGGCGATGGCCTGAATCGGGACTTCCTGGTTCAAGATGAACTGGCCTACGCGTCGGTTGAGATTGGCGTGGAGGCCGCCGCAGAGACCCCGGTCGGGACTGATCATCAACACGGTGGTTTTTTCCACCGGGCGGACGGCCAGTAGCGGCTGGGCGCTGGATTCGTCGTCCATGGGCTGGGCGGCCAGGTGCGCGATGACCTCTTGAATCTTGACCGAATAAGGCCGGCCCTCAAGCACGGAGTTCTGAGCGCGCCGCATTTTGGAAGCGGCTATCAGTGACATGGCGTTGGTCACCTTGGCCGTGTTGTCCACGCTCCGTATTCGCCGCCGTATGTCTCTAACGCTAGGCATCTATCTAGTCATCATCCAGGTCGGGTTAACCGGTAAAAGTCGGTTTGAAATCGTTGATCGCCTTGGTCAGGTTGGCCGACACCTCGTCGGAGATGTCCCTAGACTCAGTGATGGCGGCCAGAATGTCGGGGTGGGACCCGCCGACATAACGCAAGAGCTGGTCCTGGAACGCCCCCACTTTCTCGATCTCAACATCTTCCATAAGGCCTTCGTTGACTGCGAACAAGACTACCACTTCATCTGCCAGGGATAGCGGCACGTACTGTGCCTGTTTCAGCACTTCGGTGGCCAATTGGCCCTGGGCCAACTGGGCTCTGGTGGCTGCGTCTAGGTCGGCTGTGCCGAATTGGGCGAAGGTGGCCAATTCCCGGTACTGGGCCAAAGCCAACCGGAGCTGACCGGCAACCTTGCGGATGGCCCTGGTCTGGGCCGCGCCACCCACGCGGGAAACGGACAATCCCACGTTCACTGCAGGGCGTATGCCGGAGTTGAACAACTCGGGCTCGAGGTAAATCTGGCCGTCGGTGATCGATATCACGTTGGTTGGGATGTACGCCGAAACGTCACCCGCCTGAGTTTCAATGATCGGCAGAGCAGTGATGGAACCACCACCGTTGGCTTCATCCAGCCGGGCAGACCGCTCCAACAAGCGGCTGTGGAGGTAGAAAATGTCTCCGGGGTAGGCTTCACGGCCGGCCGGCCGGCGTAGAAGTAGCGACATTTGGCGGTAGGCCCAGGCATGCTTGGTCAGGTCGTCGTAGACGATAAGGACGTCTTTGCCCTGGTCCATGAACTCTTCAGCCATGGCGCAGCCGGCGTAAGGCGCTATGTACTGAATGGGCGCGGAGTCGGATGCTCCGGCGGTAACGACGATGGTGTGTTCCATGGCCCCAGCAGCGTCGAGGGAACCCACAACCTGGGCCACTTTCCCCTGTTTCTGGCCGACGGCCACATAGATGCAGATCAGGTCGCCGCCCTTCTGATTGATGATGGTATCCAGGGCGATGGCGGTTTTGCCGGTGGAACGGTCGCCGATGATCAGTTCCCGTTGCCCGCGGCCGATGGGAATCATTGAGTCAACGGCTTTGATGCCGGTCTGTACGGGCTGGTCAACGGACTGGCGGGACACCACGTTGGGGGCTACTTTCTCAACTGAGCGGGTGCCGGTAGTCGCCACTGGACCCTTGCCGTCCAGAGGACGCCCTAAGGGGTCAACCACGCGGCCGATGAGCGCATCGCCCACAGGGACCTCGATAATCCTGCCGGTGGACTGGACCCGTTGGCCCTCTTTCACCGAGTTGGGGTCGCCCAGAATGGCTGCGCCGACGATGTCGGATTCCAAGTTCAAGGCCAGACCGAGAACGTCATCCCCGAAATCCAATAATTCGTTGGATCGGACGCCCTGCAGGCCTTGGATGCTGGCAACACCGTCGCCCACTTGGACCACCGTGCCCACATCCACCAAAGTCAAATCTCCGCCAAATTCTTCGATCTGACGCTTTATAAGCGAAACTATGTCCTGTCCTCTGGTAGCCATCAGAGGTACTCCTTACTCTAACGATTAAAAGAGATTGCTAAGCCGAGGCGGCAATCTCCGTGTACAAGCGGTTTCGCAGCCCGTCCAACCGGGCTTTGGTGCTGCCGTCCAGCAGCCGGTCACCGATCTGAATTACCAGGCCGCCGATGATTGACTCATCGACATTTGTGGTCAGAACGACTTCGCGGCGGACCAGTCCGGCCACGAAACTGTTGATACGGTCGGCTTCGGCGCTTTCCAGTGGCACCGCGGTAGTGACTTCAACCCGTTGCCGCCCCAGGTGGTTGTCGAGTAATTCGATATAACCGGTATATACACCAACTATTGAGTCGACTGAGTTCTTGGAGACCAACAGGTCAACCAGGTTGCGTACCATGGCATTGACCCCGGCCAGCACCGTTGCGGTGGCGGCCAGCTTGGCAACGTTGGACATGTCGGCGTGTTTCATGAGAGCGGCGAAGTCGGCGTCTTCAAACGCCTCGGCCACCACTGCCAAGTCCTCGCCCCATTGTTCAACCTGGTTGTTCTCCTGCGCCAAGTCGAAGATGGCCTGTGCGTACCGTTTTCCTGAGAGCTGTTGGGCCATGGGTCCTTTAGCCCCTTCTCAGGGATTCGCCTTCTTCTAATACCTGGTTGATCAGGCTCTCATGGGCCGTGCGGTCCAGAGAACTGCGGATGACCCGTTCTGCCGCGGTTATGGCAAGGTCGCCAAAACTGGCCCGGACCTCTTGAAGGGCGGTGTCCCGCTCCCGTGCGATGTCCGCTTTTGCCCGTTCCACGAAGGCTTCAGCCTCCTGGCGTGCCTTGTCCATCTCTTCGGTCCGGAACCGCTCCGCCGCTTCCCGTGTTTGATCCATGATGCGTTGACCTTCACGCCGGGCCTCGTCTATCTGCTCCTGGATGGCCTCCTGGGCAGACGCAGCTTCCTCACGCGCCCGGTCGGCGGCCTCCAGGCTCTCCCGGATACGCTCCGTCCGTTCATCCAGCATCCGCATCAGGGGCTTGTAGGCGAAGAAGCCAAGGATTCCCAGCAGGAGGATGAAGTTGACTAAGTAAGCGACTAAGCTTGGTAGATTTATCCCTAGTTCGGTTACTCCTAGCAGTAACATGCTAGACCACGAAGAGCAGGATCACCGCCGTGATCAGGGCGTAAATCCCCAACGCCTCGGCGAAGGCGATGGCCAGGATCATGTTAGTCTGTATCGCGGCCGCTGCTTCGGGATTCCTTCCGATGGCGCCCATAGCTCCTGAGCCCAGAATGCCGATGCCGATGCCAGGGCCAATCACACCGAGACCGATGGCAATGCCGGCCCCGATGAATTTGCCAAGTTCGCTAAATTTCAGTGCCTCATCAGTTATTTGCAACAGAACTAAGTCCATCACCGTTCTCCTCTTAACCTTTTAAAATTGTTTATTCGAGATTCGGCCGCCCATTTGCGGACCGGAAATTTGGCTATCTATGTGAGTATTGTTATTTAGTGCTCATCGTGGGTCGTGGCCACCGACAGGAATACTACGGTCAGCCCGGCGAAGATGACCGCTTGAATCAAACCTACAAGCAATTCAAGGCCGAAGACAAATTGAGTTGCAACGAACGGTACCAGGAATGTGATCATTACCACCAGAATCTCGCCCGCCGTCATGTTGCCAAACAACCGGAAAGTAAAGCTGATCACGCGGACGAATTCACTGGTTAGCTCTAAAAACCCTACGAAGGCGTCAATCAGCCCAGCGGGTTTGCCGCGGAATAATTTGCCCAATTGGAAGAATTTCTTCAAGTAACCGAAGCTGCCCGCTCGGAAGCCCCAATATTCTACGAATACAAATGACACTAACGCCAGAGCCAGCGGCATGTTGATGTCGGTGCCCGCGGAGCGTATCAGATGGGCTTTAATCTCACCGTCCACGGTGAAGCCCAGGAATTGATAGAAGGGAAGTAATGCAAGCCAGGCATTGAACAGTACGAAGAAAAAGATCGTTGCAACGATCGGGAAAGTACGGCGGGCCATCTCAGCCCCTAGTACAGCGGCGGAGAATCCCAAGACACCCTCTATCATCGACTCGACGAATCCTTGGAATCTTCCCGGGATCACCGAGCGCCTGCGGGCAGCCGTGACGAATATAAGAATCAAAACGATGGTGGTAAACCAGGAAGAGAGGAGTGTGTTGGTTACCGCAAACTCGGTGGCCCCGAGAGGTGAGAAGTGGCCTTCTCCCTTGCCTTCGGCCGCCTCACCGGATTTTCCGCTTGATTCACCTTCCACATGCACCAGTCCGAGGTGTTCATCGCGGGTGGAGGAGGGGAAAATGGGTTGGGGAGGGAGGTGAATCTCTGGCTTATCTAGAAACTGGTCGGTGCCCAACATGGCCGAACCAACAGCACCGAAGACGAAACCAGCCAGCAGCAGAAAAACCAAACCTATTCCTGTGAACAGGAGTAATTTTTTCCCCAATGCGCCAGTCGGCACTATTGTTCTCCTCGACTATCAGTGGATCCGCCGCTTTTCGTTCCGGAGAGGACAGGCTGAATCATCTTGTAGAGACCCCAAAACGCGACGATGCTGCCCAGTACCGTACCCAGCAATGTGAATAAGGGTACGGTGCCGGCCAACTTATCTAAACCAAGGCCTCCTACAACCCCAACCACGATACAGATGGCGACGTACCATCCGAGCCCGGTTAGGCGTAGGGCCAGGACCATCAGATTCATGTCTCCGCCAGAGCGATTTGGATGTTATCACCGGGTATTGTAAAAGTCAATTAGCTTTGAATTTACGAAATTCGTTGGCCTTCTCAACGAAAAACAGCCCCGTCAATCTGGCGACAGGGCTGTCTGTTTATCCTCATTTTCCTAAGGCCTTCAACGGGCGCCTGACTGCTTGCCGAAGTCCTCTAGGTCCAGGGAGTCGATGAAGTCGGTGAATGCAGACATGCTCTTCAGTTCTTCCGGCTTCACCTCAGCCTGCGGTTCTAAAAGAGAGCCATCGCTTGCTGTTTCCTGTCCCAGAGGCTTGCCGGTTTCCTTATCCAGGTGGATTCCCGCCTTGTCCAAAACCTCTTCGTTGGCGTAGATCGGCACTTTCGCCCTCACGGCCAAGGCAACTGCGTCGCTGGGCCGGCAATCGATCTCCTTGGATTCCCCGTTGGACTGGATGGTGATTTTGGCGAAGAAAGTGTCGTTGTTGAGGTCGCTCACCAAGATGTGGTCTATGGTGCCACCCAGGGAGTCGATGATCGTTCCCAGCAGGTCGTGGGTCAGCGGCCGCGGGACGCTCAGGTCCTGGAGCTTCACCGCGATGGCGTCGGCTTCCGCTGGGCCGATCCAAATAGGAAGATACCGGTCAGATTCCTTCTCTTTGAGGATCACTACGCGCTGGTAGTTCATGGGGCTGACCCGAATGCTATCTACGGTCATCTCGAGCATGCAGTTGGTGGCCTCCGAAAATCGTCCGTTGCTCTGGCAAAATTGTAGACCTAGCGCAATTTGCGTGTCAACCCGAGTCACGCGTGGTTCGTGACTAGCCCGATGTCAGGTTATGTCCATGGACGGCCTAATATCGCCTAACTTGAACTTGGGTGGACATAAAAAATCCGAATCAGCAAGAACGATGATATTGGACATTATCTGAAATTTTAGAGCGAATCAGCCGGTCCGCCAGTTGGGTTCTGGTGGTGTTCTTGGTTTTATGCCCTGATCAGCCTGAAATGTATAATAATGCCCTCAGGGTCATGAATATTGGATTCATCTCTCCAGCGTTCCCCGGAGGACTTGATGCCTAGACGCAAACCCAGCGAATCCACAGAAGGACTGGCAGCCAGATTCAGAGTGGATTGGGACAAGACCACCTGGACCCACGACGTCGAGTCATTCGACTTTCTGTGCACTGACGAGTTGGCCCCCCTCGACCGTTTTATCGGGCAGGACAGGGCACAAAACGCGATTCGATTTGGCTTGGAGGTGGATAAACCAGGCTACAACCTATTCGTGACGGGCCTCACCGGCACCGGAAAAACCAGCGCGGTCAAGTCCCATCTCCAGAACATTGTCGATGACCTGGACAGCCAGGAGAAACGCCGGCCCATCAGCGACTGGGCCTACGTGTACAACTTCGAGGACCCAGACCGGCCCCAGTCGCTCTGTCTGCCCAGGGGTACCGGAAAAGTTTTTCGACAACAGCTTTCTGCCACGTTGCGGACACTTCAAGTTGAGGTTCCCAAGGCGCTCAGAAGCGAAAGTTTCGAGAACCAAGTCCGTGGTCACGAAGAGACGGATCGCAGAGCGACCCAGGAATTGATGGCGAGTCTGGAAAAAGACGGTGCGGCAGAAAACTTCGCTGTGCAGCTCACGCCCAACGGTATCACCATCTTTCCCATGACCGAAGGCCGGCCTATGACTCCAGAGGAGTATCAGGCTTTGGATTCTGAACCGAAACAAGCTATAGACGAAGTTCGCGCACGTCTGATGCAAGAGACCCAGGAGACTATGACAAAGATCAGGGAGCTGGAGAAAGCCTCGAACCTACGCCTTCAGGAACTGGAGCGTAGCGCCGGAAACCAGTTGGTCGACCAGGTCTTGTTCGACCTCCTTGCCCTCTCTCAAGATATCCCAGAGATGCAGCATTTCCTTACAGACCTGGGCGAGTATGTCCTAGATCATATCGGAATTTTCAAGGAAGCTGAGAGCCCTGCGCCGCTACCTCCAGGAGTGCCGCCGGGAGCTGGTGCGGCATTGGGTCTGAACCCCTTCCTGCCCTTTGAGTTGAACGTGCTGGTTGATAACAGTTTGGTGGAAAAACTGCCAATCATCGTAGAGCCCAATCCAAATTGGGGTAACCTGTTCGGCCGAATCGAACGCCGTGCGGTGATGGGGACCTACGTCAGCGATCATGGCATGTTGAAACCCGGAGCAGCGCACCTGGCCAACGGCGGTTACCTAGTTCTGAACGCTCGCGATGTCCTTACCGCACCCGGAGCCTGGGAGGGCCTGAAAAGGGCCATCCGAAACCAGGAAGTGCGCTTGGAAGACCCCGCCGAGCAGACCGGGCTCTTCATCCCCCAAGGACTCCGGCCCGAACCAGTGCCGCTTGACCTGAAAGTGATCGTCACAGGCGACGAAAGCATCTACCGGCTTTTAACATCTTCGGACAATGAAGATTTTTGGGACCTGTTCAAAGTCAAAGCGGAGTTCGATTACAGGGTTGACCTCAACGAAGAGAACATGATGGCTTACTGTGCCTTCATCTGCCGCACCTGTGAAGAAGAAAACCTGTTGGCATTCGAGGCCAGTGGCGCGGCCCGCGTCTTGGAGTTCGGCGCCCGGCAGGTTTCCGACCAGACCAAGCTCTCAACCAGGTTCGGGCAGATCAAAGACCTGCTGATCGAGGCGGATTACTGGGCCCGCAAAGACGGCGCGGAGACTGTCCAGCACATACACGTTAAAAAGGCCGTCGACGATAAGATCTACCGGTTGAATCTGGTGGAAGAGCGCCTCATGGAGATGATCTCCGACGGCTCGCTGTTGCTGAATGTTACCGATGAAACGGTGGGGCAGATCAACGGGTTGGCGGTCTACGACCTTGGGGACTTCAGTTTTGGCCGTCCATCCCGGATCACTGCGGAGACTTTTGCCGGCCGGGAAGGTTTCATCAACATCGAACGTGAAGCCTCGATGAGCGGCCGTACCCATGACAAGGGCATCCTGATCCTGAGCGGTTACCTTGGGGCAAAGTTCGGCAAAGACCGGCCTCTCACGCTGTCGGCCAGCATCTGTTTCGAGCAATCGTATGACGGTGTTGACGGCGATAGCGCTTCTTCAACTGAGATATACGCCATTTCTTCTAGTTTGTCGGGGTTGCCCGTCCGCCAAGACATCGCCGTCACCGGGTCGGTGAACCAGAAAGGCGAGATTCAACCCATCGGTGGGGTCAATCAGAAAGTTGAAGGGATGTTTGATGTTTGCCGGGCCGCCTCCACTCTGACCGGAAGTCAGGGAGTCATGATCCCGCATCAGAACGTCAAAAACTTGATGCTCAGGGAAGACGTGGTGGATGCCATCAAAGAGGGCAAGTTCCACATCTACGCCGTCAAGACGATCGATGAGGGGTTGGAGGTGCTGACTGGGACGGCTGCCGGGGAAGCCGACGCGGCCGGAAAGTTCCCGGAGGGGACTGTGAATCATCTCATTGCCAAAAGACTCGGCGAACTAAACGACTCGATGCGCGGCTATTATCAGGGTCTGGTTTCCAACGGCAGCTAGCGGCTTCGAAATCATCGAACAAAAAGCGCACCGCAGACTGATCTCTCCAAAAGGAGGAACCTGCAGTGCGTTTTTTACTAGATACGCTGTGCGGGAAGCCAGGAGCTTAGGTGAGCATACCTGCGGCAGCTTCCTCTTCCTGGGCGTACCGGCGAGTGTTCATGTGGCTGGAAGCCTGCTCGGCTAGAACCTCGATGCCCTTCCGGACTGATCCTGTCAGCTTGCCCAATTCAACTTCCATCGCCCGTAGGCTGCGCAGTGCGTAGGCGTCGGCCTCGGTCTTCCGGGACAGCGCTTCGGCCTCGGACTGCTGTAGCATCCGGGTGATGCGCTCTTCAGCGTCCCTGACCGTCTCGGCGGCCCTGGTCTCTGCCTGGGTGACCAGTTCATTGGAGTTCAACCGCTCTCGGAGTTCGTCATCAGCCACGGACTTGGTCCGGCGGGCGTCGTTCTGGGCCGTGTTTAGGATCTGGTCCTTCTGGGACAGTACGTCCTCGGCTGACCGAATCTCTTCGGGAATTGTCAGACGCAATTGGTCCACCAACTCTATGACCTTTTTTCGATCGACTAGGATGTTGCCGCTGACCGGCACCGATTTACTGGTTTCGACCAGAGTTTCCAACCGGTCGATGATATTTATGATGTCGATGACTGCACCTCTCCCCGGTCACTACCCGTCTCTGACCGGTAATCCAAATTTAGAATAGACCGCTTCTGCAACGTTGGGTGGGACCATATCTTTGATGTCTCCACCAAGCCTCGCTACCTCCTTGAGCAAACTGGCACTGACGAACATGTAGTCTTGGGAAGTCATGAAGCAAACCAGGTCTACCTCCGGCTCCAGCTTCCGGTTCATGAAGGCCATGTCAAATTCATATTCAAAATCCGAGCCGCTCCTCAGCCCCCGGACTATCGCTCCTGCGCCAATGTCTTTTGCGAACCGGACCACCAGACCAGAAAATCTGACGACCTCCACATTAGAGATGTGGCTACAGGCATCCTTCATAAGCTGCTCTCTCTCATCGGTGGTGAAGAGCAGATTTTTAGAAGGCGTATCGTAGACCGCTACCACCAGTTTCTCGAACTGGATCGCAGCCCTGGACGCTATGTCCACGTGGCCCACGGTCACCGGATCGAAGCTGCCCGGATATAGCGCCGTTACCATGATGAGTCCCCGTATTCGCCCTGATCTGAGCCCTCTTCGAGAGTCGCCAGATTTTCTGGCGTTTCATGCTGAGGCTCGAAATCATCTGGATATTGCTCGTAAACAAAAAAGTCGACCACGTTGTCTCCGTATTGACGATGTGAAGTTAATCGCAGGGGTCCGTATATCTCTTGAAGTCCGTCTCGCTTGGAATGCCCCGCAACAACCACGCCATCATCAACGATCAGTCCAGGCTGGGAAGCGATCTTCTCCAGCAGACTGTCCAAGCCACCCATCTTATAAGGAGGGTCCAGTAGCACCAGGTTGTAGGGTCCGGGCAGAGTTACGAGCGCTTGCAGGACGTCCAGTTTGTGGACGTGACTCTGCGAGTCGAAGCCGGTGGATTCAAGGTTATTGGAAATGACGACGCTTTGCCGCCGGTCCCATTCCACGAAATCCGCCCAAGCCGCTCCGTGGCTCAAAGCCTCGATGCCCAGGCTGCCCGTACCCGCGAAAAGGTCCAGAACCCTGCCGCCCTGGTACTGCTCAGGGCCTAAAATGTTAAAGATGGCCGCCCGTACCCGCTCGGTGGTGGCGCGGGTTCCGGGACTAACGGCCCCTTTGAGCCGCCGGCCCTTAGCATCTCCACCTGCTACACGCATGCGCTTAGTCCTCCTATACGCATGTGTCTAGTAAGGTCGAATTATACATAATGTCAATGGCCATTCCTAGTAAATCGCCTCTCAATTTTAACGAATTTTATATTAATTTTAGATTATGATTAGTAAAACTTCAGGGGAATCACCCTGCTATTTTGGGTATCGAGAACCCTGAAAGGAGGCCTCGATCCGCTAGATCGCTCCGATGTTAGCCCTTTACTGGCCGCGCTGAAGAATTTGACGCTAATATGGGCCTGTGCTAACATCCAGACCACCTGGAGACCCTTGTTTTACGCTCAAAAACCGCCATTTTATATCCTCAGCCATATGACGATCCGGCAGACTTTCCTGAGATGTTGTTGGACGAACCGAGGAATCACCCCATCTTTGACTGGGACGCCCGAAGCTCGGAGAAACGGCGACGTGGGAACTGACCAGGTATGAGCTATCGCCAAAGATTGGCCGCTTCCGCTCCAGGCAAAGAGACCGTCGTTACCATCGGGGTCTTCGACGGCGTGCATCAGGGTCACCGGCACCTTCTGCGACAAGTGATCGAACTAGCCGGCGACCAATATGTTCCAACCGTAGTGACCTTCTCTAACCGGCCGATAACGGTCCTTAGGCCGGGCACCGAACCCAGTTACCTTACCACGCTCGAACAACGTATAGACCTCATCAAGGAGCAGGGCATCCTGACGGTGATCAGCCTGGAATTCACGCTTGAATTGGCCCAGGTGACCGCCGCTGATTTTGCCAGCGGATTGTCGGAATCCTTGATGATGAAGGGGCTCGTTGTGGGCCCAGACTCCGCGATTGGCAAAGACCGACAGGGCGACCTAGTCTTCATGCAGCAACAAGGAGAGCAGTTGGGCTTCTGGGCGCGGTCCGTGGATACCTTGGAGATTGAAGGGCAACCGGTGAAGAGTAGGCGGATACGCGAAGCCGTAGCCAGCGGAAACTTAGAGGTCTGTCCCGGATTATTGGGCCGGAACCACACTCTCTCCGGAGTAGTGGTGGTCGGAGACCAACGAGGCCGGACCTTGGGATTTCCGACGGCAAACATTAATGTCGACCCTCAGGTGCTGCTACCGGGCGACGGCATATACGCTACCTGGGCAATAATTGACGGGGAGCGCCATCAAGCCGCCACCAGCATCGGAATCCGCCCCACGTTCGGATTGTCGCAGAGGCTGGTCGAGGTTTTTGTCATGGACTTCAATGCCGACCTTTACGGCAAGACCATTGGTGTTGAATTCATCAAGAAGGTCCGGGACCAAGAGAGATTCGACGGCCTTGACGCATTGATCAAGCAGATCCACCAGGATGTTGATGACTGCCGACTAGTCTTGGTAGAGAGCGCCTAGTATGGCCGGAGTAGGAAAGATCAGCCCACAGGACTTGGAATCCGTGATCACCCGTGGTGTCAGTGAGATCATCTCGCGGGATGAGTTCGTCCGTCTGCTTCAGAGCGGCAAGAAACTCCGCCTCAAGATGGGCTTCGACCCGAGTAGACCCGACATCCACCTGGGCCACGTGGTCGGCCTGCGAAAACTGCGGCAATTGCAAGAGCTTGGGCACCAGGTGATATTGATCGTTGGAGACTGGACCGCTCAGATTGGCGACCCCAGCGGTCAGTCGGCAACCAGGACCATGCTCTCCCACGAAGAGGTGCTGGAGAACGCTAAGTCTTACCTGCGCCAGTTCTTCAAGGTGGTGGACGAGTCCCAAGCCCAGGTGATCTACCAAAGTGAGTGGTTCGGCAATTTTGACCTGGCAAAGGTGATTGAACTGACAGGTAGGTTCACCGTGGCCCAGTTCCTGCAGCGGGCCGACTTCGCACAGCGGTTCGCCGACCAGAAACCAATCGCCATCACCGAGTTGCTCTACCCGCTGCTACAAGCGTACGACTCTGTGGCCATCGAGGCCGACGTTGAGTTCGGCGGCACGGACCAGATGTTCAACCTGCTGGTCGGCCGGGAATTGCAGGGCATGATGGGCCAGACCCCGCAACAATGCTTCATGATGCCCATCTTGGTGGGGACCGACGGCGTCCAGAAGATGAGCAAGAGTCTCGATAACTACGTCGCAGTTGATGAAGCGCCTGTGGACATGTACGGCAAGCTTATGTCGGTCTCCGACGACCAGATAATGTCCTATTTCGAGTATCTGACCGACGTGCCGATGCCAGAGTTGGCGGCAATGGCGGCAGATGTCGAAAGCAACGCGCTCAACCCCATGGAACCCAAGAAGCGGCTGGCCTGGGAAGTGACGAACCAATTCCATGACCGCGCCGCCGCCGATGCAGCCCAGGCCCATTTCGAACGGGTGGTCCAAGGCAGAGATTTACCCACCGACATCCCTGAGATGTCCTTGGCGGACCTCCGTAGCCAAGGTGTTACAGAAGGAAATGAAGTCAGGGTGGACGACTTGATGCTGGCGGCCGGGCTGGCTCCCAGCAAGGCCCAGGTCAAGCGGCTGCTGACGCAAGGGGCGGTGGAGCGGATTTCCCAGGACGACGACCCGCAACCGGTAACCGGCGGCGAAGCCGGCTATCTGCTCCAACCCGGCGACCTACTAAAGGTGGGCAAACGCCGCTACGTCCGTCTTACGGACTCCTAGGAATGGCATAAAAATGGCAACTTCACCAGAACTGTCCCGCGTCATCGGTTTAATGAAGGCCATCCGGGCTAAACCTCCTGCCGACATCCACGAAGCCCGCACAGTTCTGGATCAGGCCTTTGCCGAGTTCAAGCCCTCGTCTGATGTAACCGTCTTCGAGATTGGCGCCGGCGGTGTTCCCTGCCAGTGGATCACGGCCCCGGATACGCCCCAGGATCGCCTGATCATCTACTTTCACGGCGGCGCCTACGCGGCCTGCTCCCCCACGACTCACCAAGACCTGATTGGCCGCTTGTCCCGGGCCTCCGGCGCTGCTGCCTTGGGTGTGGACTACCGCCTGGCCCCGGAGCACCTATTCCCCGCCGCCGTAGATGACTCTATCGCCGCCTACAATTGGGCGTTGGGCCACGGCTTTGAGCCGTCGAACATAGTGCTGGCTGGGGACTCCGCCGGCGGGGGCCTCGTGCTATCGGTCTTGTTGGCAGCCCGAGACTCCGGAATCGACCTTCCGGCCGCTGGAGTTTGCTTCTCTCCCTGGGTGGACCTGGAGTGCAGCGGTGCTTCCATGGCCGCCAACGACCACCTGGACGACTTCATAAAATACGGTGGTCTGTCGGCTAGGGCGGAGTCCTATTTGGGCGGCGCCGACCCGAAACACCCCTGGGCCTCGGCCCTATACGCAGACTTGCGAGGACTGCCACCGCTGCTGGTCCACGTGGGCTCGGCGGAAACGCTGCTGGACGACTCCACCCGTTTGGTTGCGTCCGCCGAACGGGCTGGAGTGGACATCACCTTCAAGATATGGGAGGACATGGTCCACGTCTGGCAGGCTTTTGCATCGATCCTACCCGAAGGCCAAGAATCCATTGAGGAGGCGGGGGCGTTCATACGAAAAAAGTTGGTCTAAAGGTGTCAGATTCGCTTCGTTGACACTCCATCTGCCCCTGCGTAGACTTGAAATCAAGCATTTTGGTATCAGGCGGCGGACCGGAGGTAACCCTTGGACTCCCCTAAAGACCTAGACACATTTCGGGAAAACAGCGCCCGCTGGCGTGATAAACAGGACCCCAAAGCCCAACGGAAACCCACTTTCAAAACACCCTCCCAAATGACTGTGGACCAGGTCTACACCCCGGAGAACACCTCCCAAGACAGTTACTTGGAGAAGCAGGGACTGCCCGGCGAATACCCCTATCTGCGAGGCGTTCATGCTTCCGGCTATCGAGGGCGGCTCTGGACCATGCGCATGTTTGCCGGGTTCGGTCTGCCTGAGGAGACCAACGCTCGGTTCAAGTTTCTCATGGAACAGGGGCAGACCGGCCTGAGTGTCGCCTTCGACATGCCCACCCTCTACGGCTATGACACCGACGACCCCCGTGGCGCCGGCGAGTTCGGCACCTGCGGTGTGGCAGTCTCGTCGTTGGCAGACATGGAGACTCTGTTCGAGGGTATTAAGCTTGACCAGATCACCACGTCAATGACCATCAATAGCCCGGCGGCTATCATCTGGGCAATGTACATCGCCCTGGCCGAGAAGCAGGGTGCTTCCCTGGACCAACTGGGCGGCACCATCCAGAACGACATCCTCAAAGAATTCATCGCACAGAACGAGTACATCTTCCCGCCTGAGCCTTCGATGCGGCTGGTCACTGACACGGTGGAATATGCGACTCGTAACATCCCCCGTTGGAACCCTATTAGCATCAGCGGATATCACATCAGAGAGGCCGGTTCCAATGCCATTCAAGAGCTGGCTTTTACCCTAGCTGACGGTTTTGAATACGTCCGGCATGGTCTGGAGAGGGGCCTGAAGATAGACGAGTTCGCGCCTAGGCTCAGCTTTTTCTTCAACTCCCACAACAATTTCTTCGAGGAAGTTGGCAAATTCCGGGCCGCCCGGCGAATCTGGGCCAGGGAGATGCAAGAGACATTTGGCGCCAAGGACCCCAGGTCCCATCAACTGCGGTTCCATGCTCAGACCTCAGGCCAGACGCTTACGGCCCAACAGCCAGAGAACAACGTTGTCCGGGTTTCATTCCAGGCTATGGCTGCCGTGTTGGGTGGATGTCAATCGCTGCACACCAACGGCAAAGACGAAGCCTGGGCTCTGCCTTCGGAAGAAGCGGCCCTCCAAGCGTTGCGGACTCAACAGATAATCGCCCACGAGACCGGCATCACCGACACCGTTGATCCCCTCGGCGGCAGCTATTTCGTGGAAACCATGACCAATAATTTGGAAGAGGCCAGCTACGAATATTTCAGGCGCATCGACGACATAGGTGGTGTGATACCGGCCCTGGAAACGGGGTTCCTCCAACGGGAGATCGCCGACGCATCATACGTCTATCAGCTTGAAGATGACCGGAAAGAGCGCATCACAGTGGGCGTCAACGAGTACCGGACTGAAGAAGGCACTCAGATACCTCTGCTGCGGGTTGACCGGGAAGGCGAGAAGAAACAGATCGACAATCTGAACAATATCCGCCGCACCCGCGACAACCGGGAGGTTGCAGAGCGGCTGAAAGCTCTGGAGCAGGCAGCCCGTGGCTCGGAGAACACCATGCCCTACTTGGTGGAAGCTTCAAAGGCCTACGCCACTCTGGGCGAGATGATGGACGTATTCCGGGACGTTTTCGGCGAGTACAACCCTTCCTGGGGGTACTGACCGGGAAATAGAGATGCCGGAAGAAGATAAAAAGATAACCGTGCGCTGTAAAGGGCCCTACCTGCTCCGAGGTGGTATCCCTCTAGTGCGCAAATCTTAAGTCATGTCACCGCTTGGAGAACCGCTATCCTGAAAGGATGAGGGGACGATCAGCGCCGAAGACACCTATCGGCTATGTCGGTGTGGTCAGTCTGGATCGAAACCCTCCTGCGACGGTTCCCACACTAACGTGCGGTTCGACGGCACGGAATCGGCCGACTCTGGTCCAATATCCAATCGCAGTAAGACCTTTAGGTCCCGGAAGATATCTATCCAAGAAGACCATCCAATCTGTGTGCATTCAGGTTTTTGCCGCGACACCGTTTTTGATATCTGGAGCATGCGGCGCCACAGCAGTGATCCCGAAGTGCTGGCAAAAA
>VFHF01000142.1 GCA_009392095.1 SAR202 cluster bacterium | reverse complement strand
GAAAAAGAAGCGTTTTCACCCCTTTGGGTCAGCTCGTCATTCAAGCGTGATATCAACAACAAACGCGCTAACTATCTCGTGGCGTGTTTCGACGAAGATGTGCCGCCTGAAGAGATATTGGCTGAGATAGATGCTGATCAGTTTGGCCAAGAGGAAAAGCCACAGCCGCCCAAACTCTGGTCACGGGTCCTGGGGAAGTTCGGATTCTCCTCCACAGACGAACCCGAAGAAGGCGGTGGCGCTTTCGATGTCGCTGGCTACGTGAGCGTTTGGTATCAGGGCGACGAGGCCCACATCACCGAGATTGCCGTCAAAGAAACATTGCGAGGCCGCGGCGTAGGCGAATTGTTGCTCATCGGCTCCCTGAAAGCCGCCATCGAGTACGGGTCCAAGGTGATGACCCTGGAAGCCCGCGTCTCCAACTTCATCGCCCATCGTCTGTATCAGAAATACTCATTTAAATCAGTGGGCATCCGCAAGGCCTATTACTCTGATAACCGCGAAGACGCGGTAATAATGACCACCGCCCCCATAGACACGCCCGAATACGACACGCTGTTCACCAGCTTGCAGTCCACTTATCAGATTCGTTGGGGACGTATGTCCATCGATGAATACTGACTGATAACGGCGAACTAGAAACCGCCGTCAGACCAGGTGGCAGGAAGCAGGACTTTAATTACATAACGAAAATCGACCTCAAGATTTAACAACAAATAGCTGGTCACCCACGGCCTTGATCCAACTCACCGAAAATTGATGGGCAACACTCACGAATCAAGTTGACCAGCCGCAGCCGCGTTGTTAGAATGGCTCGATGTGCCCCAGGCATATTGGGAACGTACTCCAACGGTATCCGGCAAGGGTATCCGCAGGGAGAGATTCGAGGATTTTGGCAGTTTAAAGATCAATGTTGGTAATTGGGTTAACGGGTAGCATCGGCACTGGCAAGAGTGAGGCTGCTCGTCAATTGGAGGCGCTAGGGGCGTCAATCATCAGCGCCGACCAGGTGGGCCATGAGGCCTATACCCCCAACACAGAGGCGTGGGAGCAGGTTGTTGTCGCATTTGGCGATGATATCCTGCAGGAAGATGGGGAGATTGACCGGAAAAAATTGGGCGCGGTGGTCTTCTCAGACCCCGGCCAACTGGATAGATTGAACCAGATCATGCATCCGCGGATGGCGCGGATGGTTTCGGACAAGATTGAGGTACTGCGCGGCCAAGGGGTAGGTGTTGTGGTGGTGGAGGCGGCCTTATTATTTGAGGCTGGATGGGATTCCTTGGTTGAAGAAGTGTGGGTCACCGATTCCCCGGAAAAAATCGTCATAGAGCGTCTCAAGCAGCGGAATGGCATGTCGGAAGAAGAAGCCCGAAAACGGATCTCCTCCCAGATGGATCGGTTCGAGCGGCTTGAAAGATCGGATGCAGTTATCGACAACTCAGGAGATATGGCGGGACTGGAAAGCGCCATCAAAGAGTTGTGGGACCGCCGGGTAGCGGTATAAACAGCGGTATAAAAAGCGCAACTGCGCGAGATATAAGAAGGACCGGAAAAAATATGGTTGAAGCAGCTCCGGAGACACAAGCACATTATACAGAGTATGCGATTGAGGAATTCCTGGTTAGGGACGAACCTTACTACCGGCCGATCGGCGATGAGATTGAGTTATTCACCGCCGCCTACCGTCAGCATATTCCGGTCTTGTTGAAGGGACCGACAGGCTGCGGTAAGACCAGGTTCGTGGAGTACATGGCCTGGCAGTTGGGCCGCCCATTGGCCGTGGTCAAGGAAAAAGACGGGAAAGAAGAGCAACTGCAAGAGGGCGAGATCAGAGTGCCATTGGTCACCATTGCCTGTCACGAAGACCTTACCGCCAGCGACCTGGTGGGCCGGTACCTGCTGGATGCCAACGGCACCCGTTGGATCGACGGCCCCATGACCCGTGCAGTCAAGGCCGGCGCCATCCTCTATCTTGATGAGGTTGTGGAAGCCCGGAAAGACACCACCGTGTTGATCCACCCACTGACCGATCACCGGCGCATCCTCCCCATCGAGAAAACGGGGTCCATCATTGAGGCCGATGACCGGTTCCTGCTCTGCGTCTCCTACAACCCTGGATACCAGAGTGCGCTCAAAGACCTGAAACACAGCACACGCCAACGGTTCATTTCCATTGAGTTCTACTACCCGCCGGCAGATATTGAGACCGAGATTATCCAGCGGGAAAGCGGCTGCTCTAAGGAACACGCGGACTCTCTGGCCAAGCTGGGCGATAAGATTCGGAATCTAGAAGAGCACGGCCTGCAGGAGGGCGCCAGCACCCGTCTGTTGATCTACGCCGGGCGTCTGATGTCTGAGGGGATTTCCCCGCGCCGCGCCGCCCAGGTGGCCATCGTCTGGACCTTGACCGACGATCCTGAACTGCAACGCAGTATCGAGGAAGTCTCGTCCTCCATATTCGAGTAGAAGATTAGATGGGTCAGACGCCACTGGAGCTTCTGAAACTGGGACTGGCGGACCGCGTCGTGGCAAGGGTCGATGGCACTGGACTAATTCCTTCGGCTGTGATGGTGCTGCTTTATCCCAAGGACGGCGAATACTGTATCCTATTGAACAAGCGGTCTGAACAGGTGGAGCACCACAAGGGGGAGATATCCTTCCCCGGCGGCGCCAGAGACCCGGAAGACCGAGACTCATTGGAGACGGCTCTCCGTGAGACCGAAGAAGAGATGGGAATCATGCGGGGCGACATCACTGTGATCGGGGAGATGGATGAAGTAGCCACGCGCAGCAATTTCCGGGTGCAGGTGTTCACAGGCACTATCGAATACCCCTACGAATTTAATCCCAGCGAAATTGAGATTGCCGAGGTCCTCGAGTTCCCCGTTTCAGCGTTGATCGACCCGGCCAACCGCCGGACCGAAAGGCGTTGGGAAGACGGGCAGCCCGTAGACTCCTACTCATATGTCCATCAAGAGCATGTCGTCTTTGGGGCGACTGCCAGAATCCTCCAGAGTTGCATCGAGATCCTTGATGACAGACTGGAAAGCGAGGAACGCCAAGTTGACTAGTGGTCCTATTTCCGAGATTGAGTCCGAGCTGGCAAAACTGCCCCCGGCTGTACTAGAGGCCTATCAAGAGGCCAACGACGCGGTGAAGGAATCTTTTGGCGAGGAAGAGATTGGTCTTTGGGCCAAAGAGGGCCTGACCATCGGCACCCAGACGGTGCGCTCCTGGGAGTCGGCCATCGAGTATTACCGCGTCAGCCCCGAGGTCAGCAAGTTCTTGTCCTTCCCGTCATTCATGCAATGGGCCCGCTGCGGCACCTACCTGGCCCAAGACTCGCCAACCTTGGCGGTGTCTTTCTTCAAATCCAGCGTTTCCATAGTCCCCAATCTGCGTCCCCAGTACATCCCGCGTTGGGCCGGCCTGGGCCGCAGCCTTTACAAGGGCACCTGGAAGTCGAGCACCCTTGCTGCTAAGTTCTTTGAGGTAAGCCCGGACCTGGTCCGGAACCTCCCTTTCTGGGATGTGGAGGTCTTCGCTTCGTTGATCGAGGCGTTGTCTTACAAGTCCTATGACGTGGCGGGAGAGTGTTTGGTACTGGGCCGGGATGTCTTGCCCGCCATGGGCCGTGAACGCGAACCTTTCCTAGCCATGGCCCGCGCCCTCATCGACACCAGTTGGCGAGAGGTCAAGACCTGCCTGGAACTGGTGCCTCGAGCGCTCCAGCAGGTGGACGAGAGCCAGACCGGCAGATTCTTGAAGTTGGGCGAACGCCTGGCCAAGGTTGGGCTACGAAACACATCAAAGTTCCTGTCTGACGGCACCCAAGCCCTGAGCAAGGTGCCTCAGGGCTCTCAGGGCTACATATTGGACCTCTGCGACGCTCTGGTGGTGATCACACCGGATGCCGTTCCGTCCTTCCTGAAAAGCCTCGACGACGTCCTTAACCGCATCACGGTTAGCCAATTGGATACCTGGTTCCAACACGGGGCGCATCTGCTCCAAGAGAACCCGGAAAGCGGGATCGCTTTCTTCAAGATAGAGTCCAACACCTCTGAGGCTATGCTGGAGACCCTGTCATCCAGCCTAGAGCTTGATCGGGTAAAGGGCATCTTGCGTTTGTACTGCCGCGCCTTGGCCGGCACGGGTCTCGAGATTTTCGACACCCAGGAATTAGTCTCACGGAACATCGGTTGGGTGGACGAAGACTCGGCATCCACCGACGGCACCAAGATATTCCTGCCTCCTGTGGTGGACCACTACCCCAGCAAGCAGGACAACTTCGCCTGGTTCAAGGTTGTCTCCACCCACCAGGTGGCCCACCTCGAGTTTGGTAGCTTTGAATACGAATTTGAGAAGGATGCCACCCAGTTTGAAGACCGCCGACACGAGATGGAGCAAAAGGCTATCGCACGGAAAGCGGAAGAACGGGCCGCTTCCAAAGACGCTTACGAGATGGCCGCACGGCTGCTGACATCGGGCGCCGAGGGTGATGTGGAAATGACGCCGATGTATGACGACCCCAACGACATGGGGAGCATGCGGACGTTCACCGACATCGGCCGGTTCTTGGACATCTTTGAGAATGGCCGTCTGGGTTTTGACATCTTCACGGTGTTGGAAGACTGCCGCCTGGACTTCCGGATAAAAGTGGAATACCCGGGCATACGGGCTGCCTCTTCACGGGTCCAGGGTGAGTCGCTGGCAAACCGGCCCAAGATAGAAGAGATGCCGCTGCAGCAGGGCCTGGTGGAACTGCTGATCCACATGAGCTTGGACCAGTTCCAGGACCTTCCTGTGGCCGTAGAGTACAAGGAAGCCGCGGAGATGCTCTCCAGCATCCTCCATCAACTCCGCACCGCCGATGCGAACGTGGAAGACACGGCCGAGGCCACGTTAAGGGCCTACGAAGTCATCTCCCGTGTGCCCAACGAGCCAGAAGAACCGGACCAGTTCGAAGACCAAGACCTGGAAGAACCTGGTGATTTCTCCGAAGAAGACTATCAATCCTTGGTCGATCAATTGCAGGCTGGGATGGACGCGTCTTCCGACGGTGGCGACGGGGAGTCGTACGAGTCTCCTGACCCGGTGGACTATCGAGGCGATTTCAAGCCTGAGATGGTTCAATTGATGACCAAACTGCAAGCCGATAGTGGCGAGCAGGGAGAGGCCCAACCAATGACCCAGGAGATGCTGGAGCAGTTGCTCCAGGAGAGCCCTGAGTTAGAGTTGGACGCCGAAGAGGGCGAAGTGGACAGCGACATGAGCATGTTTGCCCAAAACATCATGAAAGAAGCCGGCGCCCCGCCGCCAAACTCCCAACCGGGAGAGGGCTACGGACCGCTGCTGCACGATGACGACAGCGGGGGCGAGTTGGAGGCCCGGGAACCCGAAACCTACGTGTATGACGAGTGGGACTTCAGGGCCAACGATTACAAACCCCGCTGGTGCATCGTCAAGGAAAAGACGGTGGACGAGGGCGACGCCACCTTCTATCAGGAGTCCCTTAGGACTTACTCTGCCCTAGCCAACCACATCCGCCGGCAGTTCGAGCTCATCGTGCCCGAAAGTATGCGCAAGACCTACCGGTTGATTGACGGTGAGGATCTCGATCTGAATGCGGCCCTGGAAGCCTGGGTTGACCTTAAGATGGGCGTTTCACCCGACGATAAGATCTACTGGCACCGTAACCGGAACCGCCGGGAAGTGGCCGTGGTGTTCTTACTGGACATGAGCGCCTCCACCGCTGAAGCCATCGATGAAGGCCGACAAACGGTGGACGACCGTGACGCCCCGGATGACCCAGTGGAGTACATGGTCTGGCTCCGCCGCCGCCGGGAAGGACTGGTGCGCCGCAACTACAAGCGGATCATAGACCTTGAGAAAGAGGGCACGACCCTCCTGATCAATGCCCTAGAGTCTATAGGTGATACCTACGGGATCTACGGCTTCTCCGGCTACGGTCGAGAGAACGTGGAGTTCTACGTAATAAAAGACATCAACGAGGAATTCAGCGACAAGGTGAAGCGGAGGATCGACAAGGTCACCCCGCTGCATGCCACCCGCATGGGTGCGGCGATTCGCCACGCCATAACTAAGCTGGAGAATCAGGACGCCAAGACCAAGATCATGTTCTTGATCAGCGACGGACGCCCCCAGGACCGGGGCTACAGCCGTGAGGGCGTGGAGAAGGAATACGCGGTCCACGACACGCACATGGCGCTGGTGGAAGCCCGCCGCAAGGACATCATTCCGTTCTGCCTCACCGTGGACAAGGCGGGTCATGATTACCTGAAGAGCATGTGCGGGGACATGGGCTACGAGGTCCTGGCCGACATCTGGTCCCTGCCGGAACGGCTGCCGATGCTGTACCGGCAACTCACTGCGATAAGGTAAATAGCCACTCGCAAACCCACTAAAAAGGGCCGTCTCGATTTAATCGAGACGGCCCTTTTTTAGCGCTAGATCTTCGCCGACCACCGTCAATCCGGAGTCTTTAACTGGTTCCCTCCACCAACCGGCGCAGTTCGATCAGAGCTTGGTTTGGGACACGGCGCTTGATGGTCACCCGTCTGGGGGGCAGGCGCATCTCCATTTCGCGGATCTTTTCGCCGTTGGAGATGCAGATGTAGGCGAGTCCCAAGGGCTTGCCTTCGAATTCACCAGGCCCCGGCACTCCGGTAACAGCGATTCCCACGTCGGCATTGAGTTGGCGGCGTACAGCCTCGGCCATTGCGTTGGCCGTCTCTTGGCTCACCACACCGTGCTTCTCCATCACCTCGCCAGGTACGCCGCATGACCTTAACGCTGCGCCGTCATAGGCCACGTTGCCGCCCTTGAAGTAGCTAATGCTGTTGGGGTTGTCGGTGATGTTGTTGGCCAGGGCGCCGCCAGTGCACATCTCCATGACCGCTACGCTGAGGCCTTTTTCCATTAAGGACTTCCCGGCAGCCTGCTCTGGGGTATCGTCATCATAGCCCCAAACGTATTCGCCCAACCGTTCGTGTATGGCCTTTTCAACAGGCGCGATCATGTTATGCGCCGTTGTAGTATCCTTGGCCCGCGCTATGACACGCAGATGGATGCCGTCGGCTTTGGAGTAGATGCCCAGATAGGGGTTTTCGACACCGAAAAACTCAGAGACTATCTCATCAACGGCGCCTTCTGACATCCCCATGGTCTTGATGTTGCGGGTGATGGTCACTTCGTCTTCGATCAACCCGGCCAGTTGGGGCTCCACCTGTTCTTCCCACATGGATTGGTTCTCGCCGGGCGGGCCGGGCATGCAGATGATTATCTTGCCTTCCCGCTCCGCCCACCAACCGGGCGCGGTGCCGTTGTGGTTGGGCACGAACCGGGCCGAGGGTATCAGGTTGGCCTGTTTGATGTTGTGTTGAGGCATAGGGCCGCCGCGGGCGGCGAAGTAACGTTCCAGGTCCTCAACCACTTCTTGTTGAATGATGGGAGTCTCGCCGAAGGCCGCGGCTATGGCTTCCCTGGTTAGGTCGTCCTGGGTGGGGCCAAGTCCGCCGGTTGTGAAGATGATGTCGGAGCGTTCCATCCCTTGCTTGAAGGCTTCCGTGAGCCTAGGAAGGTCATCGCCGATGATCGATACCCATTGGAGCTCTATGCCTAGCGCCGGTAACCGGCTGGCGATCCAAGAGGAGTTGGTATCGGTCAGTTCCCCCATCAGCAATTCAGTGCCGATGCCCATGATCTCTGCCTTCAATTTATCTCCTGTTTATCAGCCGCCGGGTCCAGGGATTTCCGCTTATTCCGCCAGCACCGGGTCGGTGGCTAGGGCGATGATTGGATCGATGCGGGACGCCAAAACCCCGTAGAGGTTAGTGTCCTCGCTGACCAAGCTGCCCGCTATCACGTCTACGTAGCGGAATTGCCCGTCCGGAGTTAGATCTCCGATGTGGAACTCGATCGCTTGCAGCCCACCTAGGCGTGGAATTACCACTACAGTATCGGGCTCATCGAATCCGTATTTGGCTGGGTCGTCAATATTGTGGGCGAATATCTGGTCCATCCTGGGGCTGAGTAAGTTCGGGAGGGCTTCGGCCCACACGCCTTGGTCCACCAACTGGGGAGTTTCGCCATCCAAGAACCACCTTCCTGTCCCGTCTTCAATGACATACCTGGTCGTCTCTTCCCCGCGGAAGAACTGAACCAGCAACACGTCCCGAAGGTTGATCTTGTACAGGCGGCCCACAGGTGGGTCGAAGGCCAGACGGTTAACAACTTGAGCCCACTCGATCGGGACGGTAAATAAGGCCTCATCGCCAACGAGACGGGCGTATTGGTTGTTATTGTCCGGGGTGGGGAGGCCTAAGTGAAACTCGATGGTGTTTCCATACCGGTCAAAGACCGTCACGGCAGTCTCGGGAGGCTCCAGTCCGAACTCCCCTGGGTTTTCGATGGTATCCGAAAGCGGTCGCGTCACCTTGGGGCCGCTGAGGAGTAGTGGAGTGCCTCCCCAACGCTGTTGGAACACCGGGATATCCGGATCGCCATCGGAACCGCCGGAGATGTACCAATCGAAGCTGGCAGGGCTCCGGAAATATGCGATCTCTTCGCCCTGATACACCATTTCAACCGCAACGATGTCTCCCTCGTCGATCCGGTACAGCCAAGGCCTGGACTCCTTGGGTTCGTAGGAGTTGGTGAACCTGAGGACCAGGAAGGTTCCTCCGAAGATCAGGAGAACCACCACCAATAGGATTGAGAGTCGAAGATTCATAGGTTGGACCTGTGGAAAGAGTTAGCCTGGTTGCTCAATATACGCGTTTCATAACGGGATAGATGGGTTCATTGCTGAGAATTATCGGCGTACCCACCAAACAAAAGCGGCCATCAGTCCCATGAGACCTGGCAAGAACAGCCAGGACGAGAACCTGACGAAATCGTATTCGTTGGCATCCAAGTTAAATTCCCTGAATGCGAAGGTCTTGGGTCGGATGGACACCAAGGAGTAGTCCCCGACCAGGAAGTTCGCTGAGTTTAGGAACAGGTCGGACCCGCCGCCCTGATTATAGGAGCTGTTGGACAGGAAGTCGGAATCGCCGAAAATGATGATGTCGGAAATTTCCGACGGGTCCGGCTGAGAGGAAGGCGCTTGGTCCCCGACCTGTCCGATGGACTGCACCCGGACCACGGGAACGAAAGGACCGGATTGGTCGGAACCCTCGCCTCCGCCGGTGATGGGATCGGTACGGTCGGGCTCTTCGATCAGGTAGCTGTTGGAGGTGGTGGCCGCCAGAGGCATACCGGAGCGCAGTTCGTCTTGCAGCAGTCCGATGGCGGTCGCCCCAGGCATGAAGACGTCTTGCAGCCGCTCGCCTTTGGGCAGCGTTATCTCCAGGGGCGCTTCGGGGTTGAAACTCCGCAGACTCAATGTCTGGGGGAGCCCTGGCACCGAACTTGCCAAGTCTCTGATGTAACCGGTGGATAGCGATAAGCCCCAATCGGATAAGAAGTTCCTGAACGATACCGGCGAGTCTGGCTCTGCCAGGAATATCATTCGCCCGTGTTCCCTTCTTTGGGTGCCATCGGGCCGGACGCCCTCAAGGAATTGGTCGAGGGCAATCTCATGGGCTTCTGGCAGCCTGGAAGTCGGGCTGGCAATCACCAGCAAGGCGGCGTCCAAGGGGACTTCCAAATCGACTGCAGATGAACCCCATTCCAGCACGTCTACCCGGTAGTTGTCGCCTTCCAGGCCAGAGCGAACAGCCAGGTAGCCATCGGATGCGGAGCTATCTATGTTCCGTTCTCCGTGTCCGGAAAGGAAGTAGATCAATTTGTTTTCGCTGCCCGTGGCAACCAGAGTGCTGGTGACCAGGTCTTGTTCCAGTTGGGTGTAGCTGGCGTCGGTTGGCTGCAGCACGTCGAACTGCCCGTTGTCCATCCCTTCAATCACCACGATCTCGGTAACGAAACTGGTCGGCCTGGCTCCGAAGAATGCGCTGACGATCTCCGGCTTCAAGTCCGGGTCGACGACGCGGTAGGTAAATTTGCTGGTCCTGGAATCGAATTCCTCAAGAGTGTTCAGCACCTTGGTGCGCCGCAAGGCCAGTTCGGGCGAGTCGGTAACCTCTTCATCCTTGTAGAAAGCGGTGGCCCGTACGTCTTCACTCAGGTTACTGAGCACGTCTTTCGTGCGGTTGCCCAGGCTGAACTGGTTGGTGGCGGTTACGTCCATCCGGCTGTTGTTCTCAAAGGACAGAACGTTGGCGACGACGATTATCCCTGTGAAGGCGCCCAACATGATCAACGTGTTGGCTCCGTAGCGGCCGGTGCGGCTGATGAATGCGGTTAGCACGTTGCTGAATAGCACCGCTCCAACGACCGCAAGCAAAACGCCGCCGATGGCGATGTCGATGAAGCCGTAGAGGCGCATTGAACTGATGAAAGTCACGACGACGATACCAGTGACCAGGCCGATTATTCCGGCAAGAATCAAAGGGCCGCTGTAGTTCACCACTTGGTCTAAGGCCGGCTCGAAGAAATTGATCAGCGGCTGGGAAAGGA